>NZ_SMLW01000158.1 GCF_009711405.1 Fulvivirga kasyanovii
TTTAAGAAGTATTATACAGACGAAATTCTGCTAAATGTGCCAAATGGGGTAAAAATCAAGAGTTTTGAAATAACAGTTTACCCCACTGAATGTGCACTTGGGTGGAGAGATAGTATGCCTCCTATCCATGTTACCTCCATGCAATATGAGGTTAAGGATACTGAGTCAAATGTTTTTAAGGTAAATATGCCTGAACTTACCTATTGTTATTTGAGCTCTTTGAGGTTAGACGGGGATTACGTGAAGATTTTGAATAAGAATCAATTAGAGTGGGATGGGCATATTTACACAAAACAGTGATAGAATATCCATCTGCTTTTTATGCCACTAAGATTTTATTAACGCTCAAATAAATATTGCCCGTCTCAGAAGCATGTCTGCGTTTACGGTAAAGCAGTTCATCAAGTTTAATGCGATCGGTCAGTACAGCATCTAAATCCATGCCGTCCATTAGAATAAGAGAGCGGAGATCACTAGAAGTAGTTTGAGTACTTTCACTTGAAAACCCATCAATGGAAATACACAAACCGAGGGTGTTTTTCCTTTTACCATTTACCTTTCCTGCAAACTTGTAAAGATCGCCAGCGTTTAAGGGATCTTTTTGCCACTTGGCTTCCAGCAGGAAATCATCATCCCTAAAAGTAAAAGCACCGTCAATCTGTTCACCGATTATTTTGAAAGATGCTTTAGGGTCTAAGTCGAATAATGCAAAAAGATCATTGAGAAGCTTTTCCAGATCAAATCCTCTTTGCTGAGCATTGGTTGACATGGCAATTTTAAGAAAGTCTTTATGTAGCTCTTCAAGTTTGGTTTTTAATGCAGTATGATTGGAAATGCGTTCCTGGGCAGCAGTTCGTCTTTGCTTAGCGGCCTTTTGTTCCTCCTGTAAATCAAAATAACCTTTAGCATGTCCCCTTCTAGCCCAAGCGTATAAAACAATGAAACTGGCGCAAGTATCCCACTTGTGCCTTTCATTGTTTTATGGGAAAGCTTTCAAACTGGCTCTGGCTGTAGCTCAAGTACAGCTTTATTGCAGAGAATTGAAATATTGGAGAAATGCCTATAACCACCTCAACCTGCCAGCCAAAGTCACCAAAGATGCAGCCAATTATATCGACTATATCTACGACGCACAGGGGTTAAACTGGCCCAGATAGCCATGAGAATGGAAAAGAAAAACGCACCGATTATATCGGAGAGTTCATCTATGAAAATGACACCCTCCAACTGATCCAGCATGAAGAAGGAAGGATAGTAAAGGATGAAACTACAGAGAGCTGGGTGTACCAGTACCATTTAAAAGACCATTTGGGAAATACAAGGCTGACTTTTACTACGAAACCGAAAACAATCGAGTTTACGGGCAGGTTTGAGAGT
>NZ_SMLW01000438.1 GCF_009711405.1 Fulvivirga kasyanovii
TCCCTGGAGCATCTCGTAATTGTACTCTTCATCAAGGTCATAGACTATCCTTCCTTTTAGGGTTTCACCATCGGTAGTCACCACCGAACCTTCTAACTGGTTTTGATTTTTGAAATCAGTATATTTTTTCAGGGAGAACGACGGTTTATTTATGAATTCAACCTTTTTAAACTCCTTCCAGGGGATATCAACACGCCCCAGTTTTTCAGTAGTAACAATGATACCACGGTTCTCGGAGTTCACATCATTACTGCCTCTTAAGTCCATATCCCGACCTGATTTTAGGATCACACGGCTGCTATTATAGCCTTCCCGCTCTATGGATGAAATGTTTCCAAACTCAATAGACAAGTCTCCATCTTCAGTATCACCATCCAGTTTATCAGTAGTAAGCCGCTCGTCATGGTCCCATTGAATATAGCCGGTGAAGGTACCTGCATAAGTTTCCACCACACCGAAAAGCGCCTCACCAAATTTTGACGGTAGCTTTCCTGGAGCCTCATTGAATTCAACCACCTCAATCCTGCCCCAGCTAATCGATATCTCGCCTAACTCCGCATCGATCACCTTTACATCAGTTCCGATATCATTATATCCTTCTCCCTTAATTTCCACCTTCTTACCATTCTGCAGTATCACATCGACCCTATTTCTACTGAATGGCCTGAGTGATCTAATTTCACCAAAGTGACATACGAACTGATGCGTGTGGTCGTATTCATCTACCTGATAGCTGATACTACTAGCCAGCCAGTTAACAAAACCTTCACCAAAACTTCGGTGCCTGTCTTCCAGCTCATGACGCTGATCTCTGGAAAGATATTGCAGATTATTGTTTTCAGATTTGGCGCTGTTAAAATGATCTGTCCAAAAGACTTCCTCCTTGCCCCATCGCAGCGGACCTTCAAATGTTTTTCCGTCTATTGTGGTAATCTTACCGTAGATATAGCCAGAATCCTGTGCATGCACTGGTGATACAGCAAGACAGGCAAAAAAAGTTAGCGTAAGCAGTGAATAATAAATTTGTTTCATAGTACATTTTGAGTTTTGACCTTGAAAGTAATTTGACCTTTGTTGTTTTTGACCTTATACTTTCAAATGTCGCAACCAAAACACTATATATAAAGGAGAAGGGGATGAGGCGGTATATTATATCCCCCAATCGGGATATATCAGGACCAATCTGGCAAGCACTAACTATCTACTGGTCAAGCCAAAGCTTGAATTCGGGAGTCTTCTCCGAACTAATCACTACCTCATCCTCAGCCTCGGGATTCAGGTTGATCTTTATCCTGCCTTTGAAATACGGATGAATCTCACAGATAGCATCAAATTTAACCACATACTTCCTATTGGCCCTGAAAAATACTTTAGGATCGAGTTGTTGATCAATAGCCTCCAGAGGCTGGTCATAGGGGTATTTTTTATCGTCATGAGTAACGATATACGTAAGTTTATTCTGACTGTAGAAATACGCAATTTTCTCAACCGGAACAGCCAGTATTTTATTGCCATTCCTGATCATAAAACGCATTTTATATTCCTTATCCCGACTTTCAATCATCTTCAGGACCTGATCATAATGGAGGGTTTGCTCTTTACCGGCCACCCTCCTGAATTTATCAATACTTGCTGCCAACTTCTCTTTTTGGATCGGCTTAAGCAAATAATCGATACTATTGGTTTCGAATGCTTTAATAGCGTATTGATCATAAGCTGTTGTGAAAATTACAGGTCTGTCCACCTGCACCTGCCTGAATATTTCAAAACTCAAACCATCAAGCAACCTGATGTCACTGACAATCAGGTCCGGGTGCTCATTTTCCCTAAGCCAAAGCACTGCATCCTCTACGGATTTCAAAACCCCCACTACTTTCAGGCTATTGTCCACATCCTCCAACAGGCTATGTAGTTTGTCTGCTGCCAGCGTTTCGTCTTCAAAAATTAAAACAGTCATCTCTATATTGATTTTAGCTACCCTTAAACAGTTTCTACCTCCAGCAGGGGTACCCTTACCTCAAAATGGGTATCAGTTTTGATCACCTTCACATCCAGTTGGGTAAAATATGCATACCTTCTTCTGATATTATCCAGACCACTTCGGGAGCTATCCATTAACTCTTCAGGCCTTTTATTCAACGTGTTGCTTACGCTAAAGTATTCACCTTCAATATTTTTAAACAAAATATGCAGCGGCTTCCTCTCGCTGATTACATTATGTTTGATTGCATTCTCCACCAGCATTTGTAATGTCATAGGAGGCACCATTTTCATGCTGAACTTATGGTCAATATCCTCTGTAAAAATGATCATATCCTCAAACCTGGTTTTAAGCAGTGCCATGTACGATTTAATAAAATTCAACTCTTCATCCAGCGGTATGAGGTCTTCATCCTTTGATCGCAGAATAGTCCTGTATACCTCCGCAAAATTGTCCAGAAAGGCCTTGGAAAGGTTCTTATCCTTGTCAATCAGGGAGGAAAGAATATTCAGATTGTTGAACAAAAAGTGCGGGTCCAGATGATTTTTAAGGGCCTCCAGTTGAGTTCTGATATTTTCTTTCTTGAATTTTTCGGCATTCAGTTCCGATTTTTTCCAATACTGAAGAAAATGAAGGCTGAAGTAAATTGAAAACACCGGAATGAACATAATGATGCCATAGACATTCATTACAATAAGTTGCTCATTCGTGGGAGGCTCCGACGTAAATATGGCTTTAAAGGTAAGATAAGCCAGATTAATAATAATTAGAGAATAAAGAATACCCAGAAAAAGATGCGTGAAAAATCTCTTATTGCCATAACTCAACCAGGGAAAATATTTATCAAACTGAATAGTGATAAACCTATTGCCCGACCAAAGAAGTATTAGGACAGCAGCAATCCAGCCTCCCGTAAAGTATACTGCGGGAGCAACATCCGACTGCCATAAATAATAAATCAGCACGGTAAGTAATACCATGCTGATCCCTCCTATGAGTATATTTTTTCGATTCAAAACCAAAGCAAGATAAACTGTATTTGCGGGTTATTCGAAAACAATTTCAGTTATATTTTTCCACTGAACGAATTCCTGATCATTTTCTCCATGCTTCAAAACCAGAACACCATCATTTTCATCAGATACATCCCGCATACCTCCCAGCAACAGTGAGGTTCCGTTTTTTAACTCAACCAGCGAATAGTCATAATTCTTGGGTGTCACCTTTCTGATGTTCCTGAATGGGATATGATATTGGATCTCATCGTCCATACCTTCCAGTATTTCCACATCCCACGATTCGTCAATATCATAAATTATTTGCCCTGAAACACTGGCTCCTTCGTATAAATGAACGGTTCCGGAAAGCCCCTGAGGTATAACGTAGCTTTCATAAGGCAATCCACTGTTTCTCGCATCAGAAAAGTCTACTCGTTTAAAAGCTTTCCACGGAATTTCTATTTTCCCCGTACCTTCAATGGAAACAATTATACCCCTGTTACCGGAATTCACATCATTGGAGTTAGTAAGAAAGTATGTATTGCCAGACTTCAGTACCACATTGCTGCCGTTACCGCTTTTCTCTATTTGCTTTATGGCAGAGAAACTTACCGACACCTTACCGTCCCTGGCATCGCCATCCAGCTTATCCACACTCAGTCGTTCGTCGTGGTCCCACTGTACAAAGCCGGTGAAATTACCTTTGCGTACCGTTTCAATTGTGCCATACAGCGGATTGCCCATCGCCGAGGAAAGCTTATCGGGTGTAGGTTCAAATTCAATTTTAAGGAGCCTGTTCCAGCCAATGGTTATAGCTCCCAACTCCTGATCCAATACCTGCACATCAGTGCCCAGATCATTATACCCTTCACCACCAACTTCCAGCTTCACGCCATTCTTTAGTATTAAGTTGACTCGTGACGGCCCTGTAATTTCAATTGTTTTAATATCTCCAAAGCGGCAAACAAACTGGTGTGACACAGAACTCTTTTTATCTTCCCAGATACTTGAAAGCCTCCAGTCAAAGTCATACCAGGAGGTATTTTTGTTTTCTTTTTTAGGAATATCTCCGTAGTTATTTGTATAAAGCTTTACGCCATTAAACAGATCATTCCAAAAAGCCTCTTCTTTGCCCCACCTGATCTGCCCCTGATAGGTATTGCTCACAGTATAAACCTTACCGTAGATAAATCCCGCATCTGACTGCGCATAGCTTTTAGAAAAAACAATTAACAATGCGATCAACACCCCCAGAAAAAGCTGTACACCTTTTCCATGCCTTCTCCACAAACCCATATATTGCATTTTAATCATATTACAAAGAAAGGATATGGGGTGATCTGATAAAAGGTTTAAGAACTCTGGCAGGTTATATGCCGACCGGAAAGGGATATAAGCAGACTGAATCAGCACAACCGGGAAAAAGAAGATTAACCACCGATCTGTTTAACCTTGTAGCCTTCACCTCTTAAAATATCCGAAGCTTTTTGACGAAAATCTCCCTGAATTAATATTTCACCATCTTTTGCAGAACCTCCTACACCACACTTGGACTTCAAAAGCTTACCAAGCTCTTTCAGGTCGTCCTGGGTACCAATAAATCCAGAGATAAGTGTAACCTGCTTACCACCACGGGCTTTTTTATCCAGCTCGACCCTCAGGTTTTGCTCATCAGGTGGCAAAGTATCGTCCTCACCATCTCCTTCATAGCTGTACTCAAAGTCGTCATTGGTAGAATATACTACACCATCTCTGTTTTTCCACTTATTCTTTTTCGCCATTATATTCTGTTTTTAAAAGTCGGGACAAGGGATTTGCATCACATTCTTCGGTGGTTTGCGCGGATCGCGGCTTGACCATGAATAGGAAACGGAAAGCTCATGAGCCCCACCACTACCGGAACCTAACTTAGATATGGTATAATCATAACTGTACCCGATGTTAAATACTTCCCCGTTGCCACCTTTTTTGGTAAACCCTACAAGCAGTACAATGGATTCATTGTTGTTGAAGCCTTCAAGTTTTTTAAATGGCAGACCACGGTACCAGGTACCAATGATCAGGGGCTCAAGGGTTAAGTAAAGCCCTAAGTCAAGCTGGTCAAATTCGCCTTGTGTCTTATACTGAAATGTTGGTGTTAAACTTCTCTCCTGTGGACGCGCATACAATCCACTACCCATGGTACCGGGGCTAAAGAGCAACTTCACACCTCCATGTAGAGACAGCTTAGTCGGTAATTCTTTAGGGTCCGCACTTTCTTCGAAGGCCTGATCCGGCTTATTCAGGTGGTGGGCCGCCACTCCTAGCCAAGCATTTTTAGTGTATAGCACACCCCCGGCAGAAAGATCAAGAAAGTTTTTGCTCAGATTTCCGAAGGACTCTCCCGTTGGGTTTATAACTTCCCCTGTATTGGGGTCAAACTGATCCCCAAAGGTGAGGTCACTGAAATTGACATTCCTATTGTAAAAAGCCGCCTGAAAACCAGGCCTGAAAGTAAGCCAGTTGGTGATATAGAGCTGATAAGCATATTGCAAGCCGACACTGGTCGATTTTAACCCTGCCTGTCCCTCGGTATCACGCATCAGCAGGAAGCCTACCCCACTGTTCTTGCTTTCTATATAAGTATCAAAGTAAGCTGATAGGGTAACAAAATTGGCTTCTATAGCCGGCCACTGATTACGGTAATTCAAACCAACCCTGGGCTGTTGCATGGCTCCTGCAAAAGCAGGGTTTAAATATAGCGGTGCAGCATAGAATTGAGAGAATTGTGGGTCCTGAGCAGTTACCACTGCCGGAGCAGCCAGCATCAATAGACAAAAAAGTATTAAAGGTCTTCCCATGGAGATGTCCGATTTTTGCTTTAATCAGCAAAGTAGGAAATTAAACTAAAAATATTTACAAGAACCAAAAATAAAGAAAGTTAGCGTTATAGCATAACGGCAATTTGTAGTTATTTGTATAAATTAGTATCGAATACTGTAAACAAATACACTATTCGATGCAATCAGAGCTTACTTTTCTCAGTTATTAATTTTGAACTAATATAGATAGAAATGCCTTATTTTCATGGTCGCAGAGTTTGTCTACTCATTTTTTTGACGGTTGGTAGCATTTTTCAGGCTTTTTCCCAAAATTACTCCGGGCTTAACTGGTATTTTGGAAACAACTCGGAAGGCATACGGTTCGTACGCCCCCTACTTCAACCTCAAAATATCAACACGCCTTTTGCCTTGGGCACAGGCCGCAGCGCGGTAGCCTCCGACCCTGTTACAGGTGAAGTTATTTTCACTACAGACGGCAACTTTGTTTATGATGGCATGGACAGGGTTTTAGCCACTACCCTGGGCGGCAATACTACTTTTAATCAGGGCGTAGCCATTGCCCAAAACCCAGGTAATCGTGACCAATTCTATATTTTCACTATTAATAATGGAACCGGACTGCTGGAGTTCACTGTATTCGACTTAACACAATACAGCGGCCCTCCAGGATTTCCCGCTCCTGCCGAAGGTGACCTCGTAGGTTTGCCTTCAAACACCGGACTTCCGGCGACCCCAAGGTCTCCCGGTATGATCATCGTTCCGAACGACACCAGAGATGGCTTCTGGCTGATCTCACACCAAACCGGGACAACAAATTATGATGTTGTAGAGATCGATGCCACAGGCGCATTTTCTATCAATACACAAGCAGTAGGTGCCATCACCAATGCCGTAAACCTGTCACTCAACCAGGCTACTGCTCAACTTGCTGTTGCATCATCTGACCCGACTCAAACGGTGGAAATATTATCTATCGATCAGGCGACCGGTACTTTGACCCTGGTCACAAATATCCCCGGCACCAACGCAAGTACATTAGGTACAGAAAACATTTATGATACGGAATGGTCAAATAATGGTGATTTCTTATATCTGTCGGGCAATTTTGAAACCGGTGCAGATTCACTGATGCAGGTTGACATGACGCAGGCAACATTAATACCTCGTCCTGTTTCAACAAGCGGCATGGTAAGGAGCTACGGCATTCAAATGGCCCCTGACAGTGCTATATATCACTTATACGAGACGGCAGGAGGCGCCCTGCAACTGGGCAGGATCAACGAACCTGATACCATATTCACTCAGGTACTTTATGCTCCAGTACCATTAGGTTCAACAGACTTCGGAGGCAGGCAATTCCCGGCTTTTCTTCCGCAGCTCAATCCGGACCTAAGTGCTGACTTCTCTTTTTCAGGCACCTGCCAAAATGCGCCGACTTTGTTTTACCCTACTATAGTCCCTGGCTCTGACAGTGTTCGCTGGGATTTGGGTGATGGAAGCTCTTCCCTGCAATTAGGCCCTTCACACACCTATGCTACGGACAGCACTTTTGATGTTACCCTTACTGCATTTTTAAACGGTGATTCTGTTTCTGTAACAAAACCAGTGACAATCACTGCTTTTGACATTCAGATAACCGTACAATCAGATACTACTTTTTGCCGTGAGGATTTTCCTCCGCCATACGGATCAAACGGCACCGCCAGTGTAGTTGCTCAGATTAGTGGCACCCCTACCAGTGTAATCTGGTCAAATGGCGATACAGGTAACACATTAACGCCTGATTCATCCGGCTACTATTATGTAATAGCCACGGATGCTTCAGGTTGCTCCACACATGCAGGTGTTACTGTAAATACCTATGGTGAAGATGAACAGCGCGCTAACGTCTGGTACTTTGGCAGCAATGCAGGAATTGACTTTAACCCACTACCTGATGACCCGGTCGCTCCAATCCCATTTGGTAATGCCAGCATTTATAACGGAGGAAATCAAATGCAGGCCCCGGAAGGTTGTGCTATTTATTGCGACCGTAATGGCCAGCCTCTTGTGTATTCGGATGGAGTAGATGTATTTGATGGTGAAGGCAATCAGCTTACCGGAGCCACTCCGGCAGATAAGCTCGGCGGTGATCAAACTGCTACTCAGTCCGTTTTGATTATACCATTTCCGGGGGATGAAACATTGTTTTACATCTTTACAACTGAAGAGGTCTACGGAACAGGGACTTATGATTTAAAGTACACTGTATTTGACCTGAAAGATGAAAGCAATGGCACAAAAGGTGCCCTGGTCAGGACTGCAAATGGTAACCTGACTACAACCATTTGCTCAGGTGTAACCGAAAGAATAACAGGAAACGACGGTTGGCTGATTGCGCATGATTTTGGGAACAACAACTTCAAGGCTTTCCCAATTGATGGAGATGGTATTGGCAATCCAATAATTTCCAGTGTAGGATCCTCCCACGATACTGACCGGGAAAGCGAAGGCTACATGATCTTAGGGCCTGGAGATGTACTGGCCGTTGCCCTGTCAGAGTCTGCCAATGAAAACTACATTGAGCTATTTGATTTTGTAGACAGCACAGGTGTTATTAATGAAATTATTCAGCTCGACTTTAACAATCCTGCCCCTATAAGCGCAGGTGTTAATAATGTCACTGCCCCTGCAAGTGTAAGCGGACAGGTCTACGGTGTTGGCTTTAGCCCTGATGGCAGAAATCTTTTTGCCACTCTACAAGGAGCATCCGAAAGCCATATTTACTGGTGGCCTATCGACTCTACAACGACGACTTCAAATACTACAGACCCTAGTTATATCAGGGATTCAGTTCGCTACGTATCGGGATCAAACTTATTGCTGGGAGCTTTACAGGCAGGGCCTGACGGCACTTTATACATTGCTCAAGACGGACAAGGCTCGCTGGCTACAATCACAAACCCCAGCCTAAGCATAGGCCAGGTACCTGTCATAAATGGGTTTGGGCTGTCTGCGGGTACTACCAGCCGGCTAGGACTACCCAATTTCATTCAAAACATTGGTTCACCCGCAAATGGGGCCAGCATGCAGGTAATGAGTGGTTGTTCCGGGGAATCTCTGACAGTAAGCATTCTCAATGCTCAAAACCTTGAGAGTTACTATCTCAATATTTACAACCAAAATGACCTGAACACCATTGTGAGAGGGACAATAGTTTTGGATCAGGATAACCCGGATTTCACATTTGTACTGGATGAACCAGGAACTTATGTGGCAACCGTCACAATAGATCCCGAATGTTCCGGTTTCAGCAATACCAATATGACACCGCAAACCTTCGTAGTTAATCCACTGCCTGATTTTGATCTTGCGGTTGTGAGCAGACCTTCTATTTGCGGAGGTAATGATGGTGTGATATCCGTAAGTTTTGCTTCATCAGGAGACATCAGCTATTCTGTTAACGGGCCGATTTCTTATTCAGATACTACGATAACAGCCCCAGGCACTTTTAATATTGATGGTTTGTCGGCCGGTTTTTATACCGTAACAGCCAACTTTTTGACTACAGGCTGTAGTGATACCAGAACGATTTCTCTCAATGACCCAACACCTTACACTCCCGATGACCTACAGGTAAACACCAAGTGTAGCAACGCAGAAGGAGAGTTAAACATTACCTTCTCTCCTACATCAGCAGCACCAGCTTCCTACAACTGGAGATTACTCACCCAGGGTTCAAACATACAGGTAGCCACAGGTACCGAGGCGGATATACCATTCCAATTTATATCTACCGGTGAGTATTACCTGGAAATAAGAGATGCCGGAGGATGTTTGACTACGGCCAGCGTATCGGCTACTCCTCCTCCACCCATTGATCTGGATCTTCCCACGGAATTTGCCGTATGTGACGAAGCTGTTGCGCGGGTACCGTATGAAACTTCAAGTAATCAACTCGTAGTAACTAACCCCGTAATGGAAATTGAAGGTGATAGCATTATACTTGTTACCGAACCCGGCACTTATACCGTAACGGCCTTTGGTGATGGCACCAATACCTGCGACATCCAGCAGGTTTTAACCGTTTCATTTGCTAACTCTGACCCTATTCCTTTTGACTCACGATATGCCATTTGTCCCGAGGATCCTTTGGTATCCAATACTTTTGTTACTATCCCTACCCCTGGTTTCTCCAGCGTAGAGTACTTCGATGAAGACGGTAATCCGCTACAAAACGGGAACGGATATAACATCTTCGCAGACAGCATACAGGTATTTGTAACAGGTGTTGTCAATGTCCGCATGACCAACGCCTTCGGTTGTGTGACCGAGGCCGAGTTTAATGTAGTAGAGGACTGCAAGGCAAGGATAAACGCCCCTAATGCCTTTACACCTAATGGGGATGGTCGAAACGACAACTTCCTGGTATTCCCGGTATTAGTTTCTCCTGACGATTTCCAGATCTTTATTTTCAATCGCTGGGGGGAGATGGTCTTCCAGTCATCAGACCTGAATTTCGAATGGAATGGTGGTTATGACAATGATCCGAGCAGACCTTTGACAGGAGGCACGTACGCTTATCGTGTTGAGTTTAAAAGTGTAATTGAAGGCAGGGATGATTTGCAGGAAATGCGCGGTGGTGTA
>NZ_SMLW01000368.1 GCF_009711405.1 Fulvivirga kasyanovii
TACAATCTTTGAAAAAGGAACGACCAATGGTACGGCTTCTGATTCGGACGGAAATTTTAAAATAACCGTTTCAGACAATGCCACATTGATTTTTAGCTTCATTGGATTTAGCCCTCAGGAAATACCTGTCAATGGGCAGACAACAATTGATGTTGAGCTGGAAGAGGACATTAGTATGTTGGGCGAAGTTGTTGTTATAGGCTATGGGTCTATTGAAAAGTCAGATGTAACCACATCAATATCTTCTCTCGATCAGGAAAAAATACAGAACCTGCCTGTTGCAGGGATAGACCAGGCGATTCAGGGGCGACTGGCCGGAGTATCTGTTAGCTCCAATGGAGGACAACCGGGGGGGGGTGTATCTGTTCGCATTAGGGGATTAACCTCAGTGAATGGTAACGAGCCGCTCTACGTCATTGATGGGGTTCCGGTAGCTGCTGAAAGCACTTCGCTTAACCAGAACTTCCTGGGCGGAGGCGAGGGACAAACCACCCAAAGTGTGCTGGCTACACTTAACCCTTCTGATATCGAATCTATCGATGTGTTAAAAGATGCATCAGCTCAGGCTATATACGGCTCCAGAGCTGCAAACGGTGTGGTATTAATTACCACCAAAAAAGGAAGGATAGGAGAGGGGAAGCTTACTTTTAACACTTATTATGGTGTTCAGACTATCCCTAAGAAACTTGATGTCCTGAATTTGCAGGAATATGCAAGGTATCAGAATGCAGTAACAGCAGAAATCAATGAAGTGACAGGAGGGAACATGGCCGTTAATCCTGAACTTGCTGATCCTTCGGTTTTAGGGCATGGTACTGACTGGCAGGATGAAATATATCAAAAAGGACATGTACAAAGCAATGTTCTGGCCCTGTCGGGAGGTCAAAATAAAACCAATTATTACTTTTCATTAGGACAGTTTAATCAGAAAGGTATTCTGGCTGGGACTGATTTTGAAAGGTACTCGATGAGAGCCAGTGTTGATAGCGATCTTAAAGATTGGCTTACTGCCGGCTTTAGTGTAAACGCAAGCAGGAGCAATCAGCGCATAGGGCTTACTGACGCATTTGACGCGGTAACAAGTGTTGTTCTTTATAATAGCCCGGCAGCACCGGTAAGAGATGTAAATGGAGATTATGTAGGGCAGATCAGGGTTGGGAATGCGCTGGTGGGTAATCAATCCAATCCTGTGGCACTTGCTAATTTAAGGGATGTTCGGTCTATAAACTCACGGATCATAGGCTCAATTTATGGAGAGATCAAGTTTATAGAAGGTCTTTCTTTAAGAAATGAATTGAACTATGATTACACACTGGCTGATGGCAAGGCTTTTCAACCCTTTGTGGAAAATGAAGCCCTTAATGTGAGTATAATTAGCCCAAGCAAGCTTATGGAGCAAAGAAATCAAAGCTTGTACTACGCATTTAAAAATTACTTAACATACAATAAGTCGTTTGGTGGTGGTGAACATAATATATATGTAACGTTAGGGCACGAAGCCCAACATAGTGAATTTGATTATCTACAGGCCAGCAGGCAAAACCTGACTTTGAATTTACCCTCACTGGCTGCCGGTGAAGGGGGTAATGACTCGGGAGAAAAAATTAATGCAGGAGCTGGTGAATGGGCGATGGAATCATACTTTGGAAGGTTAAACTACTCCTACAAAGACAGATATGCCATAAGTGCAACGTTAAGGGCTGATGGCTCTTCAAGCTTTGGATCAAACAACAGATGGGGATATTTCCCTGCTGTGTCTGCTGCATGGACTATCACCAATGAGCCCTTTGCAAATGACCTGCCCGTTGTAAACAGCCTGAAATTAAGGGCTGGATATGGTGCCGTAGGAAATCAAAATACAGGAGCTAACTTATATACGGCCAATGTAACCCTGATCAATATTTCTGCCTTTGGTAATGGAAGTGTGCCTGCCAATGTGCCCAACCCGGACCTGGGGTGGGAGTCTGTTGTAACTTATAATGCGGGTATTGATGCATCATTATTGGACAGTAAGATCGATCTTACTGTGGATGTATACAAGAAGATCTCCACTGATATGCTTCTAAACGCACAGTTAGGGGCTTATTCCGGACTGGGGACTGAATGGGACGACATAAAAACTCCGGTAGCTAACGATGGGCAAATTACCAATAATGGAATAGATATTAGTTTGACCAGTAAAAATATTAGCAAACCAAATTTCACATGGACAACCGCTGCAGTATTTAGCCATTATAAAAATGAGCTGGATTTCTTAAATACTTCCGAAGCTGCCATAAAAGGTGAATTTGATGAATATGGTACTAAATCGCTGATAGCCTATACCCAGGCCGGACATCCGGTAGGAGTGTTCTATGGTTATGTAACCGATGGATTGTACACCACCGAAGAAGAACTTAACAGCCTTGAAACAGGACTGGATGTAAAGCCTGATGGCTTGTGGTTAGGAGATGTCAAATATAAGGACCTTGACGGCAACGGTATTATTGATGATCAGGATGTGCAGGTTATTGGTGATCCTAACCCTGACTTTACTCTGGGTTTAACTAATACGGTAAGTTATAAAGGAATTGATTTGAGTGTATTTGTTTATGGAAGTTTCGGCGGAGACATTTTCAACTATACCCGTAGACAAACTGAAGCTTTGAACAATTTGTACAACAATCAGGCATCTAGTGTTTTGGACCGGTATACGGCAGAAAATACTGATACTGATATGCCACGATATAACCAATGGCATGACAATAACCGCAGAATATCAGACAGGTACATAGAGGATGGTACCTATGTGAGACTTCAAAATGTGCAGTTGGGCTATAATTTCCCGAGCAAGCTGATAAGCAAAGCCAAGATCTCCGCATTGAAGCTATATATCTCAGGTCAAAACCTGGTGACCTTTACCGACTATAGTGGATATGATCCTGAATTGGGTAAGGTCAGCGATCAGGCAAACAGTAGCAGAGGTATACTGATCAATGTTGACAATGGTCGTTATCCTGTGCCCCGCTCATACACAGTCGGTTTAAATATTGAATTTTAAAACATGAGAAAGATGAAGACTCAATTCACATTAATAATAAGCTTTATCCTTAGTTTAACGATATCGTCATGCGAAAAGGAGTACCTGGAATACCCTTCCACTACCCAACCCACGGTTGATAACTACTACAACTCAGCCGAGGAGGTTTACGGCGCGACAGGTTTGTTGTATGGCCGTGTATGGAACAGGTGGTTCGATAAGGCATTTACCTCAGTAGGTGATGTGCTGGGAGGTACCGTAACAGGTGTTGCCGGAAATCCGCAATATAACTCATTCTACAATTTTAACATACAGAGTACTGATGGGCTGGTGGGTGATACATGGACCTCCTGTTACAAGGCGGCCGGGAATGCTTCTGTATTAATAGAAACCTTTGAATTGAAAAAGGAACAAATAGGTGAGCAGCCATTTTTGACCATAGGAATAGCGGAAGCCAGGTTTATCAGGGCCTTTGCTTACTTCTATATAGCACGTACGTTTGGTGATGCCCCAATTGTTGAAAGTCCGTTGGAATTGACCAAATCAGGCAGTGGCCTAGTACCCAGGTATTTTCAGGCCGATGTACTGCGGTTTGCTATCGAGGATTTGAAGTTTGCCGAAGAAAACTTGCCGGAAGTGGCTTATCAGTTAGGGAGGGTTACCTCATACTCTGCCAAGGGGATGATGGCCAAAGTCTATCTCTACATGAAAGATTATGAGAACGCGAAAGCAAAAGCAAAAGAAGTAATAGACTACGCAAATGCCACGGGGCTAGTCGGTTTGTATCCTAATTATAATGAATTATTCACTTCTTCTGCTGTAGGTAGAGGAAATGTAGAATCCCTGTTCGCCTTGCAATGGACAGCAGACGCCAGTTGGGATGGTGGTAATCGTTTTATGACCTATGCAGCGCCTAAGCCATTGGTTGCACCGGCACCTACCAATTCAACAGCGGGATGGTCTGCCGTAGTACCTTCAATAGATATGCTCGATCCTGCCACTGGATATGCTCCAGGAGATATGAGGCGTCAATGGTCAGTGATGGAGCAGGGCTTCCATAGGGATGATTGGGTGAATGACAGTTACCCCAATGGTTTTACTTATGATACTACAGGATTAACAACTGATAATACTTACATTTTTACGGCTACAAGATCAAATATTCAAAAATATATGGTAGGTCCTAACAGAACTGGCGAGCCTGTGACTACTGATGCTCATAGCAGTATGCCTACTTACATTCTTCGCTATGCCGATGTGCTTTTGATCTATGCTGAAGCCGTTATGGGGGGATCGGGAGCTACGGCAGATGCTCTTGCACTGGAAGCTTTTAACGCGGTTCACACCAGGGCAGGGTTGGATCCTGTCACCAACCTCACCATGGATGAGCTATTGCATGAACGTAAAGTGGAATTTGCTTTCGAGGGGGATTACTGGTTTGATATACAACGTCAGGGATTAGCCAAAGCCAGTCAAATGGTGGCCAGTCAGGAAAGAGGGACATACGGTGATAACAGGGTATTAAACAGTTTTAAAGCCACAATACCCTCAGGCTTTGATCTTTACCTGCCTGTACCTCAAAGTGAAACAGTTATTAACCCTCTGTTATTGGATGATCCTGTTTCTTATTACGAAGATTAATAATTCTGAATAAAAAATACTGACATGAAAAAATATATAAATACATCCTTATCCATAGTGCTGCTTTTGTCAGTGCTATTATATGCATGTGATCTGGAAGAGCCAGCACCAGCCGGTGCATCAGATAACCCTCAGGTAAGTGAGGTCATACCTGCTGAGGGTACGGCTAATCAGACTTTAACTTTAAAAGGAAGCGGGTTGGGGAATATCACTTCGGTAGTGTTCTCGGGCAATGATGCTTCAGTTTATATAAATCCGACACTCAATACAGGAGAAGCATTTATCTTCCATGTACCGATAGATGCTGCTGTTGGTGAGCAGGATATAGTTTTTACCAACGGAAAGGGAGTGTCGTTTACAGTACCCTTCAAGGTACTTGGGTTTGCTACCATAACTGATGTTTCTAACTACAATTTCAGCGAAGGGGACGAACTCACTTTAACGGGTAAAAACCTGGATGATGTTTCGCGGGTTTTGATTACCGGCACCACAACCGAAGTTGCTATTGTATCTAAAACAGCTACATCTTTGACGGTGAAAATGCCCGCCAGTGATCTGAATGAGCTTACACTTTCCATTGAAAATTTAGCAGGTGTAAAAGAAACAGAGCAGGTATTTGTGAACAGAGATAAAGCATTTTTGATTTTTACAGATGAATATGCTCCGGGTTACTCTGACCAATCTTGGTTTAGTCCTGCGACTATTAGCACTGATGTATTTAAATCCGGTACTGCATCAGTAGCTAAAACGTATAAGCCCTGGGATATTTTTGGGTTTGGATGGACCAATACTGAAAACGATGACTTCAAGTACTTGTCTTTCTGGATGAAAGGAGCGTCCATTGATCTGGATCTTTACATAATAACAGATAAAAGTGAAAGCACTTGGGAAACATGGAAAGATTATAACAAAATAACAGTTCCTGCTAATGAATGGACTTATTTTAAGATTCCCGTCGATCAATTGAAATTGTGGGAAACGGGTTCTCCATGGGGCATATTAGTATGGAGAATTCAGGATGTTATTGAGGGGCAGACTGTATACATTGACGATGTCATGTTTATTCGCTAAAACCTTACTGAAATAAATAGTAGTACTCTTCATAAATGTTGTGAAAAGAGTTGTGTCGAAAGCTATGGATGCCGAAAGTCTGATTGGTTGATCAGGATACGGAATCCCCGCCCGAAAGGCAGTTTGATGCCATTTAGGAAGGATAATTAGCTGCTGATGCGACTCTTTTCTTTTTGCCATTTACTTAATTATCACATGAAATGACCATAAGCCTAAGCTATGCCAACTGAAGATGAATGTAAATGACATTTTAGGGTCGTAAGGCAGATCTTAAGTACTTTGGCTATGCCATGGACCATTGAAAACAAATCAAAGACACATGAGATATTTGCTTATTGCCGCTTTAATTTTTCTATCCCTTAACCTGCAAGCTCAAAAGTTCGAAGGGCTGGCGCCAACACCTCCTATGGGATGGAACAGTTGGAATACATTCGCCACTGACATCAATGAACAGTTGGTAAAGGACATCGCTGATAAGTTTGTAGAGTTGGGACTCAAAGATGCAGGATACGAGTACATTGTACTGGATGATGGATGGATGGCCAAAGAACGGGATGCTAACGGTAACCTGGTGGCAGATCCTGAAAAATTTCCCAGTGGAATGAAGGCATTGGCAGCGTATGTCCATTCCAAAGGGTTGAAATTTGGCTTATATAACTGTGCAGGCTCTGAAACCTGCGCCGGTTATCCCGGTAGTCGGGGTTATGAATACCAGGATGCCCGCCTTTACGCTTCATGGGATATTGATTTTCTGAAATATGACTGGTGCAATACGGAAAAGCTAAATGCCGAAGGCGCTTATATGACCATGAGGGATGCCCTGGCTAAAGCCGGCCGGCCGGTTGTGTTCAGCATTTGCGAATGGGGTGACAACGAGCCCTGGAATTGGGGGCAGGAGATTGGTCACATGTGGCGTGTTTCAGGCGATATTTCTAATTGCTGGGACTGTGAAGACGATCACGGCACGTGGTCATCATGGGGTGTGTGGAAGATCATTAATATGCGTAAAAATATCAGATCAGCTACAGGTCCTAACCATTGGAATGATTTTGATATGATGGAAGTGGGAAATGGCATGACAGCCGCAGAAGACAGGAGCCATTTTGCCATGTGGAGCATGTTGGCATCGCCGCTCATCATGGGCAATGACCTGCGCTCAGCAACTGAAGAGACCATAAAAACGCTTACGAACAAAGAAGTGATCGGGGTAAATCAGGACTCTCTGGGCATTCAGGGATTTCGCGTCTCCAATGAAGGTAATATTGAAATTTGGGCTAAACCACTGGCCAACGGCTCATGGGCGATGACTTTTGTTAACATGAATGAAAAACCCGCCGAACTAAGTTTCGACTGGAGTGAACATAAAATTACTGATGCTGAAACCGGTAAGGGGTTAAATACGAAGGAAAAAACTTATCAGGTAAGGGATTTATTCAATCACAAAAAGTTGAAAAACACAAAAAGCAAACTTAAAGCCACCATCGGTGTACACGATGTGTTGATGGTCAGGTTGGATTGATTTACATTCTTTCAACCCTCCAAGGGTT
>NZ_SMLW01000540.1 GCF_009711405.1 Fulvivirga kasyanovii
CTCCAGGCGTTTGTCGCGTAGCTCTAAGGCCGAATGGACAACGCCGTGGATAACACCATAGGCGGACTTCACTGCTCTGAAAACTTCTTCGCAACGCTTAGGGTCGCCTATATCGCCTCGGATATAGGTCAGCTCACTCCCTTTCGATTCTATCCGGGATCGAAGGGCTTCCTGCTCCTCTCCCAGGGCACTGCGCCCTACCCAGATCAGCTTTATCTGGTGTTTATCGGTAATATGATCGCTCAGAACACGACCTAATCCGCCGGATCCACCGATGATCAGGTAGACTTTGCCTGACTCGAATCGGTCTACTCCTGCAGCTGGTAAGTGGATGGGGTGTAGTTCTTTTCTATACACCTGTCCGCTGCGAAGGGCCAAAACTTTATATTGCGTATCACCCTGAGAAAGCTGCAGCATATCTGACATAGCATTTTCCTGCTCTTTCTCATTCCATTCCATATCAAAGTATTTAATATGAATTTCAGGAAACTCGGCAATAATGGTATTTACAAACCCTTTTGTAGCTCCTGTAAAAGGGTTGATTTTTTCTCTCTTGATATTTACTACTGAAAGTCTGCTCCCGACAGTCAGTATCTTTTGATGATTCAGCATTTTCACCAGATGGAAGAGAGGTATTATGCTCTGCTCCAGATGAAAGTCAGCAGCCTCGGTATCTTCCAAGGCAACATCATCATTGGTCGTTCCGGTGATAAAGTAAATATGCTCAACACCTCTCAACTTACCGAGGTGCTCGGACATGGCATCAGCATCTTTAACATTTAAAGAGATAGAATCTCGCCTGGACCTGTCCGGCTGGCATGGGTTGTACAACTGGACTTGACCCGCATCAAAAAAGCGTGCGCATTCCTTAGCCACCTCATAAGTATCTGCATTATGAAAAACGGCAACCTTCTGGCCTGCATTGAGGGTATGTGAGTCACCTATTATATTTGACAGACGTTTCCATCTTGGGTAAAAATAATGTGTTGGCATCTTTATTTCCCTTGACACCACATTATGCAACTTCACACATACCTCCCCTGATTCATTAAGCAGGGCTATATTAAAACTCTCATGACTACCAGGTACTGCATACACGTAACAACGCGAAGGGACATTGGAGAGTACTTCGATTTTATTAACGCTAAAAGGTACTTTCAGGCCTGATGATTTTTCTCCAATCATTAACAGCGCTGCCGTTTGGAGTGCTCCATCCATTAATGCAGGAGGTAAAAAATACTGCCCAAAATGAGTATCCACCTCTTCGTCCACTTCCATATAGCTAAAAGCAGCCCCTTCGTTAACCCAGGCTTCCTTTACAACCTGAAAATATGGTCCATATATTACTCCTGTCTTATTGAATAATGTATAGAACTCATCTTTAGCATAATTAGTCCCATTTTTTAACGCCGAAATGGTAAGGGTTTCATTTCTTCCCCCTCCCATCGTTTCTGGTATTAATTTACCTGAAGCATGCAGGACTTCGGCATCCTCTCCACTTCGCACTTCATATTCAAAATCTGTCTCATTTTCTTTTATGTTGATGCTTATTTCACCCTCATTGCCTTTAAGGGGTTGTATCCAGTATATGTTAGCCAAATCAAAACGGCCTGATTTTACTGTATTGATCGCGGCATAGGCCATTTCCAGATAGCCAACACCCGGCATAATAAATTCACTCCCCACTTTATGATGTGCAATCACTTTTTCCTGACCGCTAAACTCCTTAATAAAGGTAAACTTACGAGGCTCATTTCCCGCTTTCTGATCATCTACTAAAGGATGGTTCTTCTGTTTGTATGGGTTGCTTGACACCCAGTGTCGCTCTCTGGCAAAAGGATACCCCGGCAGACTTACTTTCGTTGGGACATCAGCGTGCAAAAGCGTCCAGTCCATTTCTACACCGTGTATCCAGAGTCTGGCTAATTTATCAAGATCATTATTTTCTATGGTACGCTTTACCAGCGTCTGGGGCAGCTCTTCAAGATCCTCAAGAAAGTGCTTAATGGCTTTTTGAGATTTGATGTTGCCGCTATAAACTCCTGTCTTCGAAGTGCCATCCACATACCCCTGAAGCCTGGACAAAAAGTCATCCATGCTTTCAGCAATCAACGCCAGTCGTTCCGGCATTTCCTCTCGTCCGGCCTGTAGCGTGTATGCTACTTGCTGAAGAGGTAATCTCTTGTTTTCTTCTTCGGACAAAAAGTTCAACAGCTGTTCAGCACTGGCCATCAACCTTTTTTCATCTTTAGCCGATAATATTAACAACTGAGGAGCATCACTATACTGAGTGGTCTTATGTGACAGTTCATACTTTTCAAGAACCACATGAGCATTAACACCACCAAACCCGAACGAGCTAATCCCGGCACGAAGGGGGATACTTTCACCTTCCTGATTTTTTAGAGGTGTTAACTTTATGGCTTCACCGGATATTTTGAATGGTGTGTTTTCCAGCTCAATGTATGGGTTAACTTCCTTCAAATGAAGTGAAGCTGGTATGTGCTTATTTTTAAGTCCTAATATTGCTTTTTGCAAGCCAACAATTCCTGCGGCGCCTTCCAGGTGCCCCACATTAGTTTTAACTGACCCTATGTAACAGGTAGGGTTACCACTTTGCAAGGCCTTGCCATTGCTTGATGACATCTCAAATGCTTTCTTTAATCCATTGATCTCTATTGGATCTCCTAATGCAGTTCCAGTACCATGTGCTTCTATATAGCTAATAGTATCTGCACTGATTTCAGCTTTTTTATATGCCTCAACGATCAGGTCAGCCTGTGCTTTGGGGTTAGGTGCAGTAAGTGAATTAGTACGACCCCCATGGTTTTCTGATGAGCTTCGGATCACTGCATAAATCTGGTCGTTATCTAATTCGGCCTGAGCTAAAGATTTAAGCATTACCAAACCCGCTCCTTCTCCACGCACATAGCCATTGGCAGAAGCATCAAATGCCTTACAACGTCCATCAGGACTTAGCATTTCATTTTTACTCAGGGCAATGTGTGCGAAAGGGCTGAGCATTACATTAATACCGCCTGCAATCGCTGTATGGCAATTACCCTTTTGAATATCCTCAACGGCTCTATGAACGGCAATAAGAGAACTTGAACAAGCCGTATCCACAACCACGCTAGGCCCCAGCAGATTTAGTAAGAAAGAAATGCGATTGGCCAACATGGTTTTTGCTATACCTGACAGCGTATGAGGTGCTATTTGCTGACCGCTATTTACGATTACCTCCGTGTAATCAGAGCCTACACAGCCTACATACACACCACAATCAGTACCGGATAAGTCAGAAGGCTTATAGCCTGCATCCTCAAAACAATGCCATGCCAGTTCGAGCAGTATGCGTTGCTGAGGATCCATAAGTTCTGATTCTCTGGGAGACAACCCAAAGAATGAAGCATCAAACTTATCTACCTCATTGATGAAACTTCCCCATTTAGAATTCGTTTTTCCATCTTCTTTACCAGGATCTCCAAAGTACTTTTTCCAGTCCCATCTTGAGGGAGGCACTTCACTCACCAGGTCCTCTCCTGCCATTAAATGTTCCCAAAACGCCTGAAGATTATCTGACTTCGCGTAGCGTCCGCTCATTCCTACTATGGCAACATCGCCTGGTTTGTAATCAGCTTTAATCTCTCTCTCCTGTACTTTAGTTTCGCTGGCATTTTCAATACCCTTCCTGACTGGAGCTACCTTTACAGACTGCTTGCCATTGGTTTGGTCTTTTATGTATTGAGCAATGTGGGCTATAGTATTACATTCGAAGAATAATGTAGGGGTGATCTTGGTACCGAACTTATTATTCAGTGCTACACTGAACTCGGTATAACTGATAGAGTCAAAGCCATACTCCCCGATTATTCTTGATTCTTCTATTTCATCAACTGGCGTATTGATTATGCTACCCGCGATTGCTATAATTTCTCGTTTCAGCGTATGATCCACTTGTCGGGACTGAACGGTATCTTGTTCTTTCTCTATATTATGATCACTACTACCTGCCTTGTAGGGTGTAAGGTCAGCATCTGATAACATCATAAGTGATTTTCTATCTATTTTCTTATTTAATGTTACTGGGAACTCCTTCATCCAATATATTTTGGCGGGCACCATATATATTGGTAAATGTTGTTTCAGGGTTGATTTGATATCATTCTCTGTAAAGCTTGCTGATTTACCGGCAATTAGAAAAGCTGACAGTTGTCTGTCTCTTAATACTACTACAGCGTCTTCTATTCCGCTTATATCTTTAAGCTCCTTTTCTATTTCTTCAAGTTCTATACGGTATCCGTTTGATTTTATTTGCTGATCCAGACGCCCAAGGCACTCTATCTGACCGGAAGAGGTGTATTTTCCGACATCTCCCGTGCGATAACAGCGCTCAGGTTTCCCTTCTGGTGACAGGTTTATAAAACGAATGTCATTTTCACTCGTAGCATTAACATATCCCTCAGCAAGACCGGCTCCGGTAATGTAAATCTCCCCTTCTACTCCAGGGGGGCATATAGTCCCTTGCCCATGCATCACGTACATGTTCATGTTATCAACCGGATCGCCAAGGGTGATTTCGTCAGCATCTTCAACCAGTGCTGCTGATGCCCAGATGGTGGCTTCCGTAGGTCCATACATATTCCATAGCTGTGCTGACCTTTCCAGCAACAGGCCGGCTAGTTTTGGTGTCAATGCTTCTCCTCCGCAAAGGACTCTCAACTTTGATGAACCTTCCCACTCTGCTGATACAAGCATCTGCCATGTAGTAGGTGTGGCTTGCATTAAGGTTATATCTCCACGCTCTAATCTTTCTTTAAGGAGAATGCCATCATGGGCGGTTTTGCTGGTTGCAATATCTACTCTGGCACCTACTGATAAGGGTAGAAACAATTCCAAATATGCAATATCGAAGCAAACCGTAGTTACAGCCAGCATGACATCATCCTGATGGGCTCCAGGACGCATCTCCATTGAGCTTAAAAAATTATTTAAACTATGATGGCTAATAGCCACTCCCTTAGGACGTCCGGTAGAACCTGAGGTGAAAATTATATATGCCAGGGAATCCGGAGATATTTTAACTTTTTCTCCTTTAGGCTGATTTTGTATACTTTCATGAACATCATCGTAGACCAGGACATCAAAATTTCCTTCGGGGATCAAGCCTGCCAATGCATCTCGGGTGATGATCAAAGAGACCTCTCCGTCATCCAACATCATCTTCAGCCTGTCTTTAGGATAAACAGGGTCCAACGGAATGAAAGTATTTCCGGATGCCAATATACCCAGCAAAACCGGCAGTAAGTCAACTGACCGATCCATGAAAACGCCTATGCGTTTACCTCCTGAATAGTCATGGTTAATAAGGTAGGCTGCCAAACGATCTGTTCGATCCATTAGATCATAATAACTCAGTTCGTTTTCCTCACAGGATACCGCTATTTTTTCCGGTTGAAGCTCTGCCTGAAGGCTGACTTTATCCATCAGAGCCTTTGGCTGGCTGTTCGTTACTTTTTCACTTGTTAATCCTTGTGGCCTATTTATCAGTGTTGCCAATGGCTCATGAGGTGCTTTTGTAACATGCTGTAACAGCTCGTTATAATCATTTACAAACTGTGCGATTACGTCACCATCAAACTCTGCAGGTTTATACTTTACGCATAACTCTATAGTTTTCTCATTTTCAATTACTTCTAAAGTAATACCAAACTCTCCTTTCTGACGCAATTCATTGATTGGTGATAACAATACAGTATCATCATATTCACTGGAGAGGTCGTACCAGTTTTGATAGTAAAATGCGGCTTCAAAAAGTTTTGACGATCGCCCTTCTGCCCTTAAGGCTTTCTTAAAAGAGTACAGTGGATAATCGCTATGATCAAAGGCGTCAAATACACTCTCGGTTACATCCGCTAAAAACTGCTGATATGATTGTGTAGAATCTACTTCTGCTTCTATAGAAAGCATATTCATGAAATACCCTATCACGCTATCATACTCGGATGATGGTCTGCCTGCTATAGGAGTACCTACCAACAGGGATTTATTTCCACTATAGCGATGAAGCGTTAAATAAAATGCACTGAGCATAACTACAAACGCCGTGGTAGCCTCACTTTCTGCCAATGACCTGACAGACGTGACCAATTGGTCATCCATCATCTTTTTATATATCGCCCCTTCTGCTGCAATACTTTTACTGTCTTTCTTGTTTATCGGAATAGTAAGAGCCTCGCATTGGTCCTGGGTCTGACTTGTCCAAAAGCTTTCTTGTTGCTTTCCGGCATCGCTATTCAGAAAAGCCTGTTGCCATAACACAAAATCATGATATTGTATTTGAGGTGCTTTAAGATCAATTGAACCCTTTTGGAGTGTTTGATATATTTCGACCAATTCTTTAAAAAACACCACGGAAGATACACCATCAAATACCAAATGATTCAAAACAACCATTAGTGCATCTGGTTTACCGGACCGCTGATAAACATATACCTTCATTAACGGATCATTCAAAATGTTGAAAGGCTCATATGCCTGCTCCTCCATTTTATTCAGAAGCTCCTGATCTGTTAAGTCTCCCATGTCTGATACATCGAAAAACACCTGACTCGCTGATGCTATCTTTTGCATGGGTTTGTTATTATGAATCACAATATTCATACGTAGAATCTCGTGCCTGTCGATCATGTGCTGAAAGCTCTGGCGCAACAACTCTAAATCCGTATTATCTGCCAGCCAATAGGCAATAGGCAAATTATAGGCATAGCTTTCCGGGTTCATGCTGTAGGCTATCCATAGTGCCTCTTGTCCTACAGATAGCGGATAAACCCTGTTTTCTGCCGTTATAGAATTTTCAGAATGTATGTTTTTCATTAACTCCAGGGCTTCTTCTACTGAAAGCTCTTTACTGGCTACTTTCTGATAAATTTCTTCGCGATTCATAATTGATGAATTTTTAAAATTGATAGATGGAAGTAACTCACCACTACCTGTTATTAAATCTTTTTATATTTTCTCCGGAATGAATCTCTTTCAATCCAGGTCTTAAAACTTTTGACTACCTGCACCATCTGGAATACCAGATAATAATCAGGTTAATTTTCATTAAAATTTATGGCTCCGAATTTGCCAACGCTTCTTGTGCTGATACCTCACCACTATACAGCTTCTGAAGTAATGTGGTTAAATCATCCCCGGCCTCTTCCTGCTTATTATTCGGAGCTTCCACCTTAGCCGGTGTCATTTCTTTCAGCTTCTCACCCAGCATCTTATAAAAGCTGTTTACATTAGGGTGCTTCAGCAATACTCTGGCAGATAACCTGATATCGAACTTTTCCTGCACCTTATTGATAAACCTCATTCCTGAGAGTGAGTCCATTCCATACCTGGCCAGGTTTTTATTATCTTCGATCTCCCCTTCCGGAATTTTAAAAATTTCAGAAAGTATACTTTTTATCTCTTTGCGTAATGGATCCTCATTAGCCTGAGCAGAATCAAGAGTCAGTTTCTCAGCTTTTGCCTCTAAATCAGAATCGCTTCCAATCCAGTATGATCGCTTATCAAATGGATAGGTAGGCAGAGAAACCTTCCTGCCGTATTTACTTTGCGGAAGTTCACTAAAATTGATATCTAACCCCTGTACCCATGCATCGGTAATTTTATCATAACTGGCTTCCTTTATCCAAACAGATAATATCTCGTCATCCAGCAGCCTGCTCAGTTCTTCTACTTTATCCTCATCCACTTTTCCCCAATAGCAACCTTTGGCTACTGTATCGCCCTTAACAATTTGTTCAAGCTTAAACTTCAGGTCTTCTTTATCCTGTACCACAAGTGCCAGCCTATAGTCCATATGCTGACGTCCATGCATCAAGGTGTGAGCTATATTGGTCAATGATATATCTGCTTCATTACCGATATGGTCCAAAAGCTGCTTTGCAAGAATATTCAATGCTTCTTCTCGCTGAGCCGAAAGCATTACAATCACCGGCTGCACATTATCTCCCTGACTCTCTGGCCCGGACAGGTATTCTTCCAAAACAAGGTGAACGTTGGATCCCCCTGCTCCAAAAGAATTAATACCTGCCCTTCTGGGGATTTTTGTTTTTATACCCTCTGCACTGATACTTTCCGGTTGCTCCCAATCAACAAGCTCTTTTTGTAAAAAAACCGGGGAGTTTTTCAGCGTTATGTTTTCATTGAGAAACTCAGCGTTAATGGTTGGAACAATTTTCCCATGCTTCATCTGCATTAAAACCTTGATAAGCTGCGAAACTCCTGAAGCTGCCTCTAAATGCCCGATATTGGATTTCACGGTCCCAATTGCGCAAAATTCTTTTTTATCGGTCAGTTCACTCAGTGCTTTATTTATAGCATTAACTTCGATGGCATCTCCAAATGGTGATCCGTTTGCTGCGGATTCCATATAGCTTATGGTCTCAACCGGGCAACCTGACTGCTTGATGGTTTTAACGATCAGATTCTTTTGTGCATTAAGGCCTGGCACTGAAAAGCCACTTGTTCTACCACTGTGATTGGCTCCTGCCGCCTTAACAACCGCATATATATGGTCTTTATCCGCAACTGCTTTACTCAATGGTTTCAACAGCATGGCTCCTATACCCTCACCGGGAACATAACCGTCTCCTTGTCCGAAACTATTACTTTTATCACTGCTACCAATCATTTTTGTAGCACTTAGCCCAATGTACTTGTCAGGGTGTAAGCTCAGGTTTACTCCTCCCGCGATGGATACTTCGCACTCACCTCTCCAGATACTATGGCATGCCATATACACTGCTGTAAGTGATGACGCACAAGCAGTATCTATAGCAATGCTTGGCCCCTGAAAATTCATAAAGTAAGACAGACGGTTGACAATAGACCAATAAGAAGTGCTTGAAAGCAATGCCTTGGCTTGTGGCTCTTTAGCTACAAGCGGATAGTGCTTATACATGCTACCCATAAAAACGCCTACATCTGTACCTAATTTTTCAGCAGTATATCCTGCATCCTCGATTGATGACCACACCGTTTGCAACAATAAGCGCTCCTGAGGGTCCATTAACTCTGCTTCTGCGGGAGATATGTTAAAAAATAACGGATCAAACTTATCTATATCTTTAATGAAGCCGCCCCACTTGGTATAGCTTTTACCTCCTTCTTCTTTATCTGCACTGTAAAAACTGTCATTCGCTGGCCATCTGTCCTCTGGTATTTCTGATATACAATTTTTCCCCTCACTCAAATTCTGCCAAAACTCCTGTAAGGTATCTGCTCCCGGAAAATTACCGGCCACTCCAATGATGGCAATATCTGTAGTATCGGTTACAGTTTCATTGCTGGCCGATACAGCCTGAACATCACTTTGCACCTGCTCTTCACTCGGGTATGACTCATCCTTCTGAATTTCAATCACTTCCTCTGCAATATCAAACTTGTCAAGAAGTATCTGATGATGATCTTTTATGAGATAGTCAACCAGGTCGTTTACATTTTGATATTCAAAAAACAGTGTTTTTGAAAGCTCACCAAAAGATTGCTCAAGCTCATTGTTAAGCTTCATGATGGCAAAAGAGTCTATTCCAAATTTCTCAAAGGCCGCTGTTTCTTTGATCTTATTTAGCGGCAATTCGGTCACATTGGCTATTAGTTGTTTAACGAAGTCTTTTGTACACTTCACCAGCTCTTTTTCCGATACCGCTGATATTACTTTATCCGTTCGGGCTTCTTTTTGGTCAGGCTCATCTTTAAGTGGTTTGACCATCCTGTCTATCTTTTCCGCTCTCCCCTTCATTACCATAAACTGTGAGAATTTTGAACTCAGTGCTTTCTCAAATATTGCGACTCCCTCTTGGTCACTAATAGGCACCATACCGAAAGTATCTTTTAGGTTATGCAGCTGATTTTGATCAAGCTGCATACCTCCGTTTGACCATAATGGCCAGCTGATTGCCACCGTTTTACCTGCTCTCTCTCCTTGCTTCTGCAAAGCGGTGCGTTCCTCGGCAAAACAGTTTAAAAACCTGTTAGCGTAGGCATAGTCTGCCTGTCCTAGGTTGCCCATCACCCCTGATATTGATGAAAATAAGAAGAAGAAATCCAACGGTTCGCTGCGTGTATGGTGGTCGAGCAGTACAGTTCCGTATACTTTAGGGGCTATTACTGCCTCCGATTCATCGCTGGATTTTTTAATAATGAAGTTATCTCTAAGTATTCCGGCACAATGAATAATACCATTGATATGACCATAGTTCTTTTTAACGGTAGCAACTAGTCCTTCTACATCCCTTTCAGAAGCAATATCAGCTTTCATGTAATCAACATTGGCATCGAAAGACCTTAAATCACTCAAAATACCATTCCTGCGGCTGTCCAACTCAGTTCTTCCAACCAGTATAAGTGTTGGTCGCGTCAGGCTTTTAGCCAAATGGCGTGAAATGATCAGACCAATACCACCAAGACCGCCGGTAACAAGGTATACCCCATCGTTGCGCAAATATGTACTATCTGACTGGCCCGAAAGCTCTGCTTCTTTCACCTGACTCAGACGCCTTTGTTGCAACTCTCCATCAGTGTACCTCACTTCTGTTACTTCTTTATCCCAATCTTTTCCAATATGACTGGCAATAGTCTCAGCATTCATAACAAGTGTATCCTGCGAGGGCGTTATACGGTTACGCAATTCGACACATTGGCTTTGAACCACCGGAAACTCGATATGTAACGTTCGCATCAACCCATTAATCGCCGAATAGAAGGGTCTCAAATATGACTGCCCTGAAAAAGAGTAGCTGTAAAGCCACTTTATCTTCCCTGAAGGCTTTTGCTTTATAATCGCCTTGGCAAGGCCCATTATGTGGTGATAACTGCTTTCAACATATTCATGTAACCGGGAAATTATCCACTGGGATTGGTCCAGCATTTGATAATTAACTATAGTATCCGGTACTCCACCCAAAAGCTGGAATAGCTGCTGATAACCTTCTTCAGTAGGGGGCAGACAAAACTGTCTCTGGCTTTTTTGCTCAAACTTTAAACCAAAGCGCACTTCAACTACAGGAGTCTTTACCCATTGCTGAAAATACCCGATAAAGTCGTCTTCCCCAGTGATTACAAGAATGTATTTATTCAACTTATTGGCTGTCATATTTATTTATCTATCTCTTTTGGATTAGGCATAAAACTTTCTACAAACACCTAATTAAGCGTTACAAACTCATTAGTATACATCAGCAACTCTGTGTTACTGTCATCTGCTATTTCTATCCTGCCGCTCACAAGCTTTTTGGCCAGGCCATGAATCCTGGCAACTACTCCGCCTGACTCATCTGTAATAACTATATCATATTTCTTTATGACCTGACCATTATTCCTTCCTGATGATTTGGTAATACTTGCATAGCAATGACCAGGAAGTTTTTGATACAACTCCACGCTGTCCACTGCAAACGGAAGGTAATTTTGAGCATTATGCTCATCGGTATCAAATTCAATCAGGGCTTGTAACGAACCATCAAGTATAGCCGGGTGAAGCTTTAAAGCATCATGATATTGCATATCAGGAATTTTCAGGGATGCCACTGCCATGGTATCACCAAGCCAGAGGTTCTGAATAACCTGAAGCTTATCACCATAGTTAAAACCCCTCGCAGCAAACTTTTCATAGACCGTTTGCTTATCATACTGTCTGTCACATTTCTGCCTTATTGCGTTTAAATCAAGTGCTGTTTCCGAAGTCTTTTGCACCCCGAACATTAACCTTCCTGTAGAGTGCGTCATTTGACCTTCTTCACCTGAAGTAACCAAATATTTTACCCCACCTTGTATTTCCTCCAACTGGATAAATACTTCCTGCGCCTTCAGATCCGGGAAAGTAATGGGTTGATACCATGTAATATCATTAAGCCTGTTCACTTCCTTTTGCATGCCCATGCCAATACAGGCACGAACGATTTCCATATATAAAACTCCTGGAACTATGATTTGACCATTGATTTCATGATCCCTGATGTAATCGTCATCCGGAGATAAATGTGCTAAAAACTGTGTGTGACCATTCGCTGTATTATTCTTTAAGATAAACGGATATGAATCTGTCTCATTTGTTGCTTTGACATCAGTCTTGATCCAGTGTTTCTCTTTAGCAAATGGGTAAGTCGGCATAGGTATTTTTTTAGCTTCCCCATTATCTGGTAAGCGCCACAATACTTTTCCACCTTTCACCCAATATCTCACGTTTTGCTCCAAAGAATCATGTTCGGTAATAGGTTGATTTTGTTGCTTAGTTCCTTCTTCGGTTACATAAAACTCTATCGCCCCTCTGTCCCATTCTCCTGATGCTGCATAGGTCAGTTTTTCCAAAAGTTCATCAAGACTGCCAATAATCATGGCACAACGGGCCTCCATAGCATCGCGTCCCTCGGTCATGGTGTACACAATGTCATAAATGTCATCTTTCCCATACCTGTTACTCAAATATTCTTTCACCTCTGTGGCATAAACCTTCAACTGCTGCTCATTTTTGGCAGATAATACAAACACTAATGGCACCGATGACGCCAACCTTTTAGGCTCTTCCGGCCTTACATATTCTTCCACAATAACATGGGCATTTACCCCTCCTGCCCCAAATGAACTAACACCTGCTCGTAAGGGTATTACACTACCGTTTTTCTTCAGGTTACGCCAGTCATGTGTTTGTTTGGACAGGTAAAAGGGTGAGGACTCCAGGTCGATATATGGGTTTTGCTCCTTTATATGCAGACTCGCCGGTATCTTTTTATGCTGCATAGCCAGTAATACTTTTACCAGCCCGGCTATTCCAGCTCCGGATTCCAGGTGACCTATATTCGTTTTTACAGACCCCAACGCACAATAGTTTGCATTGGTCATTGTAATATTTTGCTTTTTATATAAGGTCTCAAATGCTTTTTTGAGCCCATTGATTTCTGTAGGATCACCTATTACGGTTCCGGTTCCATGTGTCTCAATATAGCTTATGGTGTCCGGTGAAACAGATGCTTTATTATAGGCTTCCATCACTACTTCAGCCTGAGCATTCACATTAGGGGCGGTGATTGATTTGGCCATACCGCCGTGGTTAACTGCGCTGCCGCGTATAACACCATAAATGTAATCTCCGTCAGCTTCAGCTTTGCTCAGTGTTTTCAATAAAAGACCTGCAACGCCCTCTCCTCTTACAAAGCCATTTGCTGCTTTATCAAAAGTTTTACACTTGCCATCTACGCTCAGCATATTAGCAGCACTATAATTAAGGTGTAGCTTTGGTGTGATAATAATGTTTATTCCTGCTGCTATAGCCTGATCACAAGTACCGTTGTGAATATCCTGAATGGCACGATCTACGGCTACCAGTGAGCTTGAGCATAACGTATCAATTGGCTCACTTGCACCCCTCAGGTTGAGTAAGTAGGAAATGCGGTTAACGATAAACGGACGATTGTTCCCTGTCATTCCATAGCTGCTTGCCGGAATTTTATCCAGCAATTCGGCATAATCCATATTTGAAACCCCCAGGTACAACGCGGTACGCGAACCTTTGAAGCTTGAGGGTTTATAACCTGCATTTTCTATTGTTTTCCATATCACCTGCAACGCCATTCGTTGCTGCGGGTCCATGTATTTGGCCTCGTTGGGTGAGATATTAAAGAATTCGGCATCGAACTCATCTATCCCGGAGATAAATGCCCCCCATTTGCTTTGAGATGTATTAGGCTGCTTCGCAGGATCTCCAAAATAATCTCGCCAATCCCATCGGTCTACAGGAATCTCAGTAACTAAATCAGTACCTGATTCGAGATGGTCCCAAAACTGATTGAGATCCTCAGACCCCGGCATTACGCCCGACATGCCCACCACGGCTATCGGCTCATAGCCAATATTACTTTTAGCTTCAGCATTCACTTTAGGAATACTAAAAGGTTCGGGGGTTTCATCTGCTTTCTGCTCATTCAAAACCTGTTTTACTTCCGAATCAGCTGATTTCAAACGGTTACCATATTTCTGAAGGAGGCTTTTTGCCAGCTCTTCTGTATTAAAGGGGTTAACCTCAAAGAAGAATGTAGGCATGATCTCAAGCCCCCACTGTTGGTTAATCGCATTGGCTAATTCCGTGAGTGTAATGGAATCAAAACCGTAATCATCGAGCTGCACGGTTATAGAAAGCTGCGCTCTATCCAGTTGTGTGATCTGGGTAATGATATCCAGCAAATGATCGATTACAACTTCCAATTGCTCTGGTTGCTCCTCATTGTTGCCCGGTGAATGGTCTTTAGGCGTAGACTCAGATGAAGACAAAGGTGTTCCCTCTAAAAGCTTACTTACTTTGTCTGATTTACCCGACCATACAAATACCTGAGTGGCTGATGTTGCCAGTATTTCAGAAAGAGACTGCCAGGCCATTTCAGATGACAGTGGTTGGGCTCCCATATGTTTCTCCATAAGGATTAGCCTCTCTTCACTCAGCTGCATCCCTCCTTTGTTCCACAATGGCCAGTTGATAGCTACAGTTCTCCCATGACGCTTATGGGCAGCTACAAGTTGACTTCTTTCCTCTGCAAAGGCATCCATGAACCCATTGGCATAAGCATAGGCCGACTGTCCGGCATTTCCCAGCACGGAGGTGATAGAAGAAAACAATACAAAGAAATCCAGTGGCTCAGATCGGGTTATCTCATCTAATACAATTGTACCTGTAACTTTGGGAGCAAGCACCTCATTAAAGTCTGATAAATCCAGATTTCTGAATAATGCATCATTGATTATCCCTGCGCAATGGAAAATTCCATTGATTGCTCCGTACTGCTGGTTTACACTGCGCAATACCTCAACCATGGCATTTCTATCAGTAATATCTGCCCGTAAGTATGTGCAGAGCACTCCTTTGGCCTCTTGCTGTTCAATCAGAGACTTCAATTCTGCTGAAAGCGGACTTCGGCCTATCAATGCGACTCTGGCCTTTAACGGTTCAAGAAGCTTTATTAATTCCCTGGCTACACCTCCATTACCCCCTGTAATGAGGTATACCCCATTATCTCTCCATTGAAAGCTTGTTTCGGTGGTTATTTTATGCCATTCAAGACTGTTTCTTTGTGCTGCTTTATAGCTAATTTGAGGCTCTGACGCATCGATGCATTCCAATGATGGTACCAGGTATTCGTCTGTCGAATCATCGACTTCTACCGTTTTAAATCTCAAGTATTTATATTCAAGCGAAATGCTTTTGCCAAAAGATGACAGTGCATTGAGCCTTGGGGATGACTCGCCTATAAATAGTTGTAAAACATTACGGGAAACCCCTTCTTTGATTAACGCCTGTGTTAATAAAAATACCGGATTATCCTGTAACGACTGATCGACTTCTTGTATGCCCTCAGCCATATCATTACCTGCTCCTAAATGCCATACAATGGTATCCGGGGCATTTGGGTTACCAAACAGTTTTTTAACTAATTGCTCAAAATCAGCCTCGCTGTTCATATTGATGGTAACCTGGCCATTCTTCTGGCTAAATCCTGCTCCACGCTTTACCAGGGTGGATTTTACCTGACCATATTTTGCTGTAACATGTTCATGTTGTTTTTTATATGCTTCTTTATCAGCAAAATAAAGTATATGTTCAGGATTATGATTTCTGGCCGGCACTTGAGATGGCTTCCATTTCCTGGCAAACAAACTTCTGTTTTCATCCTGGCTTTCAAACTTTAGTTGTCGAACGGCATATCCCTGAATTTCCACGCACACTTCTCCTTTGCTATTCATGACCTGCAAATCATATCGTTTAATATTTGCAGTGCCTGCCGTTGCTTCTTTCTCTTTGGCTAAAACCCAACACTGAGACTCCATTTTACGGTAAATATTCAATGAAGCAATCTCATAAGGAACGTATGGTGATCCTACCGGCTGATGATAATTAGCCAGTAGACCAGCCGTCTGAAGACTTCCCTCCATCAAAGAAGGATGCAATACATAATCAGCAAAGCTGTTTATCAGAGCATCCGGAGTTTTTATGTAAGCCAGTGCCGTGTCATCACCAAAGTATATCTCTTGCAGAGGTGTAAAGGTAGCTCCATACTTGAAGCCTCCTTCCGCAAAGCGTTCATAAAAAGCTTCATGCCCCATATGATTTTGAAGTGAACTTTTTAACTGATCGATATCGGTAAATGAACCATGCTTGCTTACTGAATTGTCCATATGGATTTCTCCTTGAGCAAAGGCCATGTCTTCACAGATTTTCCAGATCACCTTGTTGCTATCCGCTCTCAATTCAGTATTTATATGTCTGCCCTCTCCGCTATTTACAGCAAGGGTTTTTATCCAGGTAACATTAGTAATTTGTACTACCTTTTCTCCCGGACACGCAAGTTCAGCTGCCATGCGGGCCATCTCCAGATAGACAACACCCGGCAACACCATTTGGCCATTGATCACATGATCTTTCATGAAATAATCATTGGCTGTCAAATGTTTGTTGTAAGAATGTTTGCGCAATAAAGAGTTATTCCCATCCAGAAGCGGCGTAAGCTTGCTCTGTAGCTGCTTACCAACCTGCGTAGAGTCGCCACCCTTTACCCAATAAACATCTTTGGCAAAAGGATAAGTTGGCAACGAAATACGGTTTACCTTATCATTAGCATACAACTGCTTCCACAGGATCTTTTTACCTTCCAACCAGTATTGTGCAATTTGTAAGAGTTCTTGTTTCTGTACCAGAGTACTCAGCTCTGCTTTATCAATAATCTCATATTGCTGATCTTTTTTATCATTGACTATGCCTGTATAATATTCTGCATCTTCATTATTCACATAGCTTCTAAGTTTCGAATACAGGTCTGCTATACTTTCCGTTACAATTGCCAGTCTTGTAGAAAACTCATCCCTACCAACCTGCAGGGTATAAGCAATCTCTTTCAGAGCATATCGGCTCTTCAGATCTACGGATATATCATATTCTTCCTCTTTAATTGAGTTCCTTTCTGATGGCTTTTGTCCGGTATGAAGCTCATAACAATATCTGCTGATCAAGGCTAAGGTATTATGACTTACCATGTCATTAAATGACAAATCAATATTGAAATGACTTTTGACACGCTGTATAAATTGCTTACGCCTTACAAGGTCCATCCCTTGCTCATCAAAGGTATCTGTCAGATAAATATCTGTTTCCGGGATATCCAACAAGTCGGCAACATCTGCCTGAAGTGTTTCTTCAATGGTAGGTAACAGGTCATTTTCAAGTTCTGTATGAGACTGCTGATCAGCTCCTGAACTTAAAAAGTTCATCATATTTTCAGCGTACTGCTTCAGCCTGTCCGTATTCTTAGCA
>NZ_SMLW01000447.1 GCF_009711405.1 Fulvivirga kasyanovii
TTGAAGAAGACCAATAACCTCGCCGATAAGTTCTTGCTTAGACTTAAGTTCGGTTAATGTTTTGAGATTTTCCTCACCGATGAAGAAATCCCTATCTATGGAAGCAGCCTTTAACAGAGGTTTTTTCAAACCTTGTTTGTCTCTGTATTCTTTAATTACTTTTCCAGGAAGGTTAGCTACTTCTGATGAGAAGATAACGCCTGAAAAACCTTTTAATGACTCGTCAAGATCAGTGAAATCACCTTCAACATTGCCGAGCGCTTTCTTGATAAGTGTGTTTTTGTATACACCATACTCTACACCTCTATCAAAACAAACCTTTCTGAAAGCATTAATCTGTGCTACTGTAAGACCTGAAGCATCCGTGATATAGAAATGCGGATTATTATTGAACTTCTCGGTCAGTGACTCTATTATATTTGCCTTTTCTTGCCTTGTCATGATTTTATTCCTGATAATGAATGTTTGTCAATAGTGATTGAAGGGCTCATTGTGGTAGAAATGTTGATACTTTTAAAGTATGTTCCCTTCGCTGAAGCTGGCTTCAATTTAGCTATTGTACTGATCATCTCCTGAACGTTGTCTTTAATCTTATCTGGTGTGAAAGACGCTTTACCAACGCTTGCGTGGACGATACCAAATTTATCTACTTTAAAGTCGATCTTACCCGCTTTAATGTCTTGCACTGCTTTACCTACTTCTAAAGTAACAGTACCTGATTTAGGGTTAGGCATTAAACCTCTTGGACCAAGAACTCTACCTAATCTACCTACTTTAGCCATTACAGTAGGCATTGTAATGATTACATCTATGTCAGTCCATCCGCCTTCAATCTTCTTAATGTAATCGTCCAATCCCACGTAGTCAGCACCTGCATCTTTGGCTTCCTGCTCCTTGTCAGGAGTACAAAGCACCAATACTTTAAGGTCTTTACCTGTACCATGAGGCAGTGTAACTACACCTCTTACCATTTGATCAGCTTTCTTAGGATCAACGCCAAGACGGATATCCAAGTCTACAGAAGCATCAAACTTAGTGAAAGTGATGTCTTTCAATAGATTAGCAGCCTCATCAAGGGAATATTCCTTTAGCTTATCCACTTTAGCTTGCGCTGCTTTCTGATTTTTTGTCAGTTTTCCCATTTGCTTCAAATTTTACTCCCAAGGAGCCGTTCCAGTTACTTTTATTCCCATACTTCTGGCTGTACCAGCAACCATTTTCATGGCAGAATCTATTTTGAAAGCATTCAAGTCGGGCATCTTTGTTTCAGCAATTGCCTTAACCTGATCCCAGGTAACACTTCCAATTTTTGTTCTGTTAGGTTCCGCAGAACCACTTTTCTTCTTAGAAGCTTCTAACAGCATAACCGCGGCAGGGGGAGTCTTAATTACAAAGTCGAAAGACTTATCAGAATAAATTGTAATCAGAACAGGTAACACCTGACCCTGCTTCTCTTGCGTTCTCGCGTTAAACTGCTTGCAGAAATCCATGATGTTAAGTCCCTTAGAACCTAACGCAGGACCAACTGGTGGTGAAGGGTTTGCCTGACCTCCCCTAATCTGCAACTTCAAGTATCCACTAATTTCCTTAGCCATTATCTTAATCTAATTTTTCTACTTGCATATAGTTTAATTCTACAGGAGTATTCCTGCCGAATATCTTTACCATTACATTGAGCTTTTTACGCTCTTCAAATACCTCTTCTACAGTACCAGTGAAACCACTGAAAGGACCATCCATTACTTTTACGGACTCTCCTACTATATAAGGTGTCTCCAGCTTTTCCTCAAATTCATCAATCTCATCGACCTTACCTAAGATCCTGTTTACTTCCGATTGACGCAACGCCACTGGTTCCTTTGAAGAGCCTGTGCCATTATTGCCAAGAAAACCGATAACACCAGGGATACTAGTAACCAGGTGATTAGCCTCTCCATTACTTAGGTCGGCTGATACCAGTACGTAACCCGGAAAGAAGTTTCTCTCTCTGACTCTCTTCTTTCCTCCTCTCATTTCATACACCTTCTCTGAAGGAATCAACACCTGGGGAATAAAATCCTGAAGTTTCTCTCTTTCCACTTCAGTCTCCAGGTAAGTTTTAACTTTCTTCTCCTGACCGCTTACAACCCTTACCACATACCATTTTAATTCACTCATCGCTAGTCAAGTCTTAGTAATTAAAATTCGTTATAAAACCAGTCCATGCCATTTTGGAAGACATAGTCCATTAAGCCTATTACTAAAGCAAAAATAAGAGAAGCTACCAGCACCAAGATGGAACTGCTCTGAAGCTCACTATACTTCGGCCATGAGACTTTATTTTTCATCTCATCGTATGACTCCAGAATAAATGTCTTTAACTTATGCATCAGACTTTTCGTTTAAATTTAGCACGGGTGGAGAGACTCGAACTCCCAGCCAATGGTTTTGGAGACCACTACTCTACCAATTGAGCTACACCCGTTTATATTTTAGTTGCTTTCCCTTGACGAGCTTATCTCATAGAAGCATCAGCCCGCTTCATTTCAACACCAATTTGAACCAAAGCATGCACCACAGCCCAAAATGGTCTGCAAAGATACAACAACTTTTTAGAAAATAAAAGCGTTCCGAGTTTTTCGGAACGCTTTATTAGAATATTTTTATTCTTAATCTAAAATTTCAGTTACCTGACCAGAACCTACTGTTCTACCACCCTCACGGATAGCGAATCTAAGTCCTTTTTCCATCGCAACCTTATTGATAAGGTTAACTTCGATAGAAACGTTATCACCAGGCATAACCATTTCCACACCTTCAGGAAGCATGATCTCACCTGTAACGTCAGTAGTTCTCAAGTAGAACTGAGGTCTGTACTTGTTGAAGAAAGGAGTGTGACGACCACCTTCTTCTTTTGAAAGAACGTAAACCTCAGCTTTGAATTTTTGGTGAGGAGTTACAGAACCTGGCTTACAGATTACCATACCTCTCTTTATCTGGCTTTTCTCGATACCTCTTAAAAGAAGACCTACGTTATCACCAGCTTCACCTCTGTCCAATATCTTTCTGAACATCTCAACACCAGTTACAGTAGATTTCAAACCTTCTGCACCCATACCTAAGATATCCACAGGATCACCAGAGTTGATTACACCTCTTTCAATTCTACCAGTAGCAACAGTACCTCTACCAGTAATAGAGAATACGTCCTCAACAGGCATCAAGAAATCTTTGTCGATCAAACGCTCTGGAAGAGGGATGTAGTTATCTACAGCATCCATCAATTCTTCAACTTTAGCAACCCACTCAGGCTCACCATTCAATGCACCCAGAGCAGAACCTTGGATTACAGGAATATCATCACCAGGGAAGTCATAATCAGAAAGTAATTCTCTGATTTCCATCTCTACAAGTTCCAACAATTCAGGATCGTCTACTAAGTCAACTTTGTTCATAAATACAACCAAAGCAGGTACACCTACCTGACGAGAAAGAAGGATGTGCTCTCTTGTTTGTGGCATAGGACCGTCAGTAGCGGCAACAACTATAATAGCACCGTCCATCTGAGCAGCTCCAGTTACCATGTTCTTTACATAATCCGCGTGACCTGGACAGTCTACGTGAGCATAGTGACGCTTCTCAGTTGCATACTCAATGTGAGAAGTGTTGATTGTAATACCTCTTTCTTTTTCCTCAGGTGCGTTATCGATTGAAGAAAAGTCTCTGTTTTGTGCTAGACCTTTGTCTGATAATACTTTTGATATCGCAGCAGTCAAAGTTGTTTTACCGTGGTCTACGTGACCGATTGTTCCAATATTCACGTGGGGTTTTGAACGGTCAAAATTTTCTTTAGCCATATTTGAAAATCCCTAGTTTAGTTAAAATTATATTCGTTATTAAAATTATTTACCCTTTAAATGAGTATAAGGCTCATTGCACCGTACAATTTACGGTAATGATCCTTTTCTTTCGTTGCTAAACTCCGTAGCTCGTTTATGTGATATGAATTATTTTAATCATATCTTTAGAGCCAAGAAGGGGAATTGAACCCCCGACCTCTTCCTTACCAAGGAAGCGCTCTACCCCTGAGCTATCTCGGCTAGTTCCGCTAAGCCTCAGAGCATATTTTGCCGGTGCTACCCGACCTACCTGATTTAAAATCAGGATGCCCTATCCCTGAGCTATCTCGGTCAGAAAAGTTCAAAGTTCATAACTTAAAGTTGTAAGCTTCTCAGCCTCTTATGATCAAAGAGGAATATCTATCAACCTTAAACTCAAAATTATGAGCGGGAGACGAGGTTCGAACCCGCGACCTACAGCTTGGAAGGCTGTCGCTCTACCAACTGAGCTACTCCCGCTTATGATCCAACAGGAAGATAAAATTACGACTTTGTTATATAATCGTAAAACAAATCTTACTATTTAAATGTGGGGGGAGCAGGATTCGAACCTGCGAAGTCATAAGACAACGGATTTACAGTCCGTCCCAGTTGGCCGCTTTGGTATCCCCCCAAAGCTTCAAAAATTCAAATGAACTACCCTTTGTTTTCTGGCATTTCCGTTACCGTTTTTTCCAAAGGAAGTGCAAAATTATACGCTTTTTTCTTTTAATCAAATTTTTTAAAAAAAAAGATGATATTTTTTCAAAAATCGCTTCTTAATGCATTTTCAGGCCTTTTCTTCTAAAGAAAAATAATCTCTTCTATTACGCCATGCCCGATTTCGCGCTCAAAAATATCAATGATCTTACTCTTTGACAAATTAAGCTCATGCTTTAATGGTGCAGAATTGATTTCCACAAAAAGCACCTGCTTTTTTATAAATATTTTCCCGGTTCTGTTTGCTATAGTTCTGCCCATTAGCCGCTCCCAGGATGAAACCAGCTTTGCCTCATCAAACCGCCCTTTCAGGCGATAACTATTCAAAAGATCGTTGATTGCTTCTCCAACAGTAGAGATATCCGATTTACGTGGGTTATACTTCTTCTTATCCATGCGACGCTTCTTTAACGGTGCCCTTGTCTACATGATAGAACGAGGCATCAATATCTAACTCCTTTAAGATTTCTTTCGTTCGCTCCTCTCGAGCGTCAGTTATAAAAATTTGTCCAAATGTTTGATCAGCTATCATTTTTACCAACTGCTTGATACGCAATGAGTCAAGTTTATCAAAAATATCATCCAGCAGCAATATTGGCTTAAGCCCCTTAAGCTCTTTTATTATTTCAAAGTGAGCCATTTTCAACCCTACTAAAAAGGTCTTTTGCTGACCTTGAGATCCAAATTTCTTCAAAACGTTATCCTCGATTAACAACTTGTAGTCATCCCTGTGAACACCCATTGAAGTTCGTTCTAAAGCCAAATCCTTTTTTATGCCTGCCTTAAACTTCTTTTCAAAGGCCTGATCTTCAACCTCGGATTTATACAAGATTGTTACCTCTTCCTTATTTTGTGATAGTAACGAATAGTGTTTTTGAAATATCCGAAAATAGTCTTTGATAAATTTATTTCTGCTTTCAAAGATAGCCTTTCCTAATTCAAGCATTGGCACATCATAGGTATGAATAAGATCATAATCTACACGTCCTGTAAATCCGAATTTTTTTAACGCACTATTTCTTTGCTTGAGATACTGATTATACTTCACAAGGTTATCCAGGTATTTGCTGTCCATTTGGCAAAGGATAGTGTCAAAAAACTTTCGACGCACTTCACTTCCTTCACGGATTACATCAACATCGTTAGGCGCTATCAATACGATCGGAAACTTCCCTACATGCTCGCTTAACTTATCGTATTCCTTTCTGTCGATACGAAAAACCTTTTTTACTCCTTCCTGAAATCCGCAACTTACTTCTACATGTTTATCCTCTTTAACAAAACTTCCTTTAATGTTAAAGGCATTTTCTCCAAACATGATATTCTGGCTATCAATGCTGTTAAATGCACTTTTCGTCAACGAAAGATAATGTATTGCATCTAGCAGGTTGGTTTTTCCACTGCCGTTAATTCCTACCAGGCAATTAACTTTTTCTGAGAAATTAAGCGTAATCCCTTCATAGTTCTTAAAATTAAACAAACTTAATTTTTCAATGTGCATTAACTTTTTTTACTTATTTTCGCAGTCCAGTTAAGAGTTCAAAATTAACATTATGGCAAGTACAACAAAAGAAAAGACCAAATCTAAATCTTCTGCCAAAAGCAAGTTTTCCAAAGAAACCTATTTAACATGGTTTGAGAGCATGTTGCTCATGAGAAGATTTGAAGAAAAAGCAGGCCAACTTTATGGTCAGCAAAAAATTAAAGGTTTTTGCCACTTATACATAGGACAAGAAGCTTGTGTTGCCGGAGCAGTATCTGCTTTAAAGGAAGGTGACAAATATATAACCGCTTATCGGGATCACGCTCATCCTATCGCTTTAGGATCGGATCCGAAAAAAATAATGGCCGAACTTTTCGCCAAGGAGACCGGGATCTCTAAAGGTAAAGGAGGATCGATGCACATGTTTGACAAGGAGCATCATTTCTATGGCGGCCATGGTATTGTAGGGGGTCAGGTGCCATTGGGTGCAGGAATTGCATTTGCTGAAAAGTACAACAAGACAGACAACCTCTGCATATGCTATATGGGTGACGGAGCCGTGAGACAAGGTGCTTTTCATGAGGCCTTAAACCTGGCAATGACCTGGAAGCTTCCTGCGATTTTTGTAATTGAAAACAACGGATACGCCATGGGTACTTCTGTGAAACGTACTTCAAACGTAACCGAACTATATACTTTGGGAGAATCATACGATATGCCTTCCGAGCCTGTTGATGCCATGTCGGTAGAAGCGGTGCACGAAGCAGTGGAAAGAGCTGCACAACGTGCAAGAAAAGGTGAAGGCCCTACATTGCTGGAGTTTAGAACTTACAGATACAAAGGCCACTCTATGTCTGATCCTGCTAAGTACAGAACCAAAGATGAAGTAGAATCATACAAACAAAAAGATCCTATTGAGCAGGTTAAGCAGACTCTTTTGGATAAGAAGTATGCTACAGAGGATGATATCGAAGAAATTGAGAAAAGGATAAAAGATCAGGTTGCCGAGTGTGTAAAGTTTGCTGAAGAATCTGATTTCCCTAAACCTGAGGAAGCATTTAAGGATGTTTACGCCGAGAGTGATTATCCTTATATTAAAGATTGATATTTGGCTCAATGTCCAAACAACTTAATGTGAAACAGGATTTTTAACAAATCCTGTTTCTTCTTTATAAAGTAATTAGTAGCTTTGCAGCCTTAAAATTATTGCAGATGGCAGTTAAAAACAAAAAAACTACTGAACAGCATAACACGGATATTCTTGAAAATCCTGAGGCTTTAGCTGGTCAGATTTCGAAAACAGAAGAATTTGTTACTAAAAACAAAGGACTGGTATTTGGTGTTGGAGCAGTTTTGGCCCTAATTGTGGCAGGTTTCTTTGGATACCAGTATTATAAAAACTCTCAAAACACTAAAGCTCAAAATGAAATGTTCCAGGCGGTACATTATTTTGAGTCTGATAGTTTGGATCTTGCTTTAAATGGTGATGGTAACAATTTAGGTTTTCTGGATATTATAGAGGAGTATGGCGTTTCGGACGCTGCGAACCTTGCCAATTTCTATGCAGGAGCGGCTTACCTTAAAAAGGGCAATTATGAATCGGCCATTGAGTATCTTGAAAATTTCAGTGCTGACGATCTTTTGGTTCAGGCAAGAGCATTCAGTCTAATTGGCGATGCTCATATGGAAAAAGGTGACTATGAAAAGGCTGCCTCTTTTTATAAAAAAGCTGCCGGTTATGAACCTAACAAACAGTTTTCTCCAAGATACTTATTAAAAGCAGCACTGGCATATGAGAAAAACAACAACAACGAAGCTGCGATTGAAGCCTATGATACGATAATAAATAAATACTGGGACTCAAATGAGGTTCAGACGGCTAAAAAGTATAGGGCAAGATTAACAGGATCAGCTTCCTAAATAAGAATTAATGAATTTTGTTAAAGGGGTAAGGTTTAGATCTTTATCCCTTTTTTTATTTTTGAAAAAACTCTAACATAATGTCATCAGCAGATAAGAACCTAAGCGCATTTTCTAAAAAATATCTTCCCGATATTAACACCAAGGTTTTCGCAATTATAGTGTCCGAGTGGAACGAAGCTGTTACCGGAGCCATGTTTGAAGGTGCGTACAATACACTGAGAGAGAATGGTGTAAGAAAGGAAAACATCCTTAGAAAAGATGTACCCGGAAGCTTTGAACTGAGCCTTGCTGCTCAGTGGATGGCCAAACGAGAAGACGTAGATGCCGTAATTTGCATTGGGTGTGTGATACAAGGGGAAACCAAGCACTTCGACTTCATTTGCAGTGCAGTTGCCCATGGTATAACCAATGTAAGTTTAAAATACGACAAGCCTGTCATCTTTGGTGTACTCACACCAAACAATCAGCAACAGGCCCTGGATAGGGCCGGGGGAAAACATGGAAACAAAGGAGATGAAGCTGCTATTACAGCCATTAAAATGCTTGGTTTCTAATGCATTGAACAACGGCTCAATTACAATAAAAATAAAACGGCTGCCTACTATTTGTAAGCAGCCGTTTGTTTATATCACCGTCAAAGTTCTATTTATTAAATAGACTCTATTATTTCATTTAACGTAGCACTTGGCCTCATAGCCCTGGAAACCTTTTCATGGTTAGGGTTATAATACCCTCCAATGTCTACAGGACTACCTTGTGCAGCATTTAATTCATCAATGATCTTTTGTTCATTATCTGCCAGTTTCTGAGCTATTTTAGAAAAGATAGTTTGTAGTTCGGCATCCTTACCCTGCTCTGCCAATGCTTGGGCCCAATAAAGTGCTAAATAGTAATGACTACCTCTATTATCCAACTCATTTACTTTGCGAGAAGGTGACTTATCCTTTTCCAGAAATTGACCGGTGGCTTTATCCAATGCCTCGGCCAGTACCTTGGCCCTGTCATTATTAAAGGTTTCACCCAAATGCTCCAGGGAGACTGCCAGCGCAAGGAATTCTCCCAATGAATCCCATCTCAGGTGGCCTTCTTCTACAAATTGCTGAACGTGCTTCGGTGCGGAACCTCCGGCACCAGTTTCAAACAGACCTCCACCTTGCATCAAAGGAACAATAGACAACATTTTAGCACTTGTGCCTAATTCCAGGATAGGGAAAAGATCGGTTAGGTAATCACGTAATACGTTTCCTGTTACTGAAATGGTATCCTTCCCTTCTTTGATCCTTTCCAGAGAGAACCGGGTTGCTTCTACAGGTGACATGATATGAATCTCAAGATCAGAAGTATCATAGTCTTTCAGGTATCTTTCTACCTTTTCTATTAACTGAACGTCGTGGGCTCTGTTGCGGTCTAACCAAAACACTGCAGGTGAACCTGTGGCTTTAGCCCTGTTAACGGCTAACTTGACCCAGTCGCAGATTGGAGCATCTTTGGTTTGGCACATCCTCCAGATATCGCCTTCTTCTACTTTATGTTCTAACAGAATGCTACCAGAAGCATCTGTCACTTTCACTGTTCCTTTAGCAGGAATTTCAAATGTTTTATCATGCGAACCATATTCTTCAGCTTTTTGAGCCATTAGTCCAACATTGGATACGCTACCCATTGTAGATGGATCAAAAGCACCATTTTTCTTACAAAAATCAATAGTTTCCTGATAAACACCGGCATATGACCTGTCAGGTATTATAGCTTTGGTATCCTGTTGTTTTCCCTCAGCATTCCACATTTGACCGGACGTCCTGATCATTGCAGGCATTGAGGCATCGACAATTACATCGCTGGGAACGTGAAGGTTGGTAATACCTTTGTCTGAGTTTACCATTGCTAATCCTGGCCCATTTTGATAGCAAGCTTCAATATCAGCCTCTATCTGTTTTCTTTTATCTTCCGAAAGTTTCTGTATCCCTCCAAGCAGGTCTCCAAAGCCATTATTCTCATCTACACCGATTTCAGCCAAGGTTTCCTTATGCTTTTCAAAAACAGGAGCAAAGAAGACGGTTACTGCATGCCCAAAAATAATAGGGTCCGAAACCTTCATCATAGTCGCTTTTAGATGTAAAGAAAACAAGATACCCTGCTTTTTTGCATCTTCCTTCTGCTCCTCCAAAAATGACCTTAACGCTGCTTTGCTCATCACGGCAGCATCAATTACTTCACCTTCCAATAAAGCCGTTTTTTCTTTTAACGTTATGTTGCTTCCGTCATCTCCAAAAAACTCAATTTTAACATCCCCTTCTTTCTTAATTGTAACTGATTTTTCACTTCCGTAGAAATCTCCACCGGTCATGCTTGCCACGTGCGATTTCGAATCAGCACTCCATTTTCCCATGGAATGTGGGTGCTTTTTTGCATATTCTTTTACTGCTTTTGGGGCTCTTCGGTCAGAGTTGCCTTCTCTCAACACAGGGTTAACAGCACTCCCTTTGATTTTATCATATTTGGCTTTAATATCTTTCTCTTCAGCCGTCTGAGGTTCATCAGGATAGTTAGGGATATTATATCCCTGGTTCTGAAGCTCCTTTATTGCTGCTTTTAGCTGTGGTATTGATGCACTAATGTTCGGAAGCTTAACAATATTTGCCTCCGGAGTTTTTGCTATTTCGCCAAGTTCAGCCAAATCATCAGAAATTCTTTGTGCGTCGGCAAGCTTTTCCGGGAAAATTGCCAGTATTCTGCCTGCCAGAGAGATATCCCTGGTTTCGACAACTACTCCTGCCGAATTGGTAAAAGCCTTAACTATGGGTAACAATGAGTGTGTTGCCAGTGCAGGGGCTTCGTCGGTCTTTGTATAAAGAATTTTAGGTGTTTTTTTT
>NZ_SMLW01000400.1 GCF_009711405.1 Fulvivirga kasyanovii
TTTGTGCCTGAAGCAAAAATTTACATACAATATGAAATACAGGATCTCACTTTTCGTCATCATACTTTCAATAATCAGCTTTGGTTTTGACCAGCAAAGAAAAACCATCATATTTTTCGGGGATAGCATTACAGCAGGTTATGGCCTGTCTAAAGAGCAGGCTTTTCCGGCTTTGGTGGGCAACAAACTGCAGGCTGCAAAATACAATTACAAGGTTATCAACGCAGGATTGAGCGGGGAAACTTCTGCCGGCGGCCTGAACCGTATAGACTGGATATTGAAGCAACCGGTTGATGTATTTGTACTTGAACTGGGTGCAAATGACGGATTACGAGGCCTGCCACTGGATCAGACCAGAAAGAACCTCCAGGGGATCATTGATAAAGTAAAGGCCAAAAATCCCGATGCTGAGATCATTATTGCCGGTATGATGGTACCGCCAAACCTCGGAAAGACGTATACGGATGAATTCAAATCCATTTTCCCTGACCTTGCCAGAAAGAATAAAGCTACACTGATCCCTTTCCTCCTGGAAGGTGTGGCAGGACACAGCAATCTAAACCTTGCCGATGGTATACATCCTAATGTGGAAGGGCATGAGATCGTAGCCCAAAATGTTTATGAGGTTTTGATGGACATGTTTTAATAAAATAGATCAAGCGGAATTTCTGGGGAGACCCTATATTTTCACCTCTTTGCTGACAGACAGTTGTTAATAGCAATCGGCAAAAGCAGTAGGCAAAGGCGTATAATATAATAATAAGCTCGGTTTACTGACTTTCAGTATCCAGTTTCATGCGTTATACATATTCACCTACAACCAAACAAAAAAGCCTTGACAAACTTAGCGTTTATCAAGGCTTTAAAATTGTTTTTGAGGCGCTGAGCGGATTCGAACCGCTGTAAAAGGTTTTGCAGACCTCTGCCTAGCCACTCGGCCACAGCGCCATTATGTAGAACTGAAAACCTCTCTTTATTTTCAGGTGTGCAAAACTATGAATATTCGTAAATTGATCAAAGGTATTTCAATATTTAGTGAAGATTTTTATTGAATCGAATAAATGGCAAAGCCAAAACAGCGAAAAACCAGCTCAATACAAATAAAAGCTCACAAAACGGGCTTCTTTTCTTTCAGGAAGGATAGCAACCTGTTGTTCAGATAGCGCTTTAACATTTCATTTTTCGAGTATGCGGCTATCTCTATCATCTCTTTTTCGGGACTGGCCTTAACGATTACTTTTGCTTCTCCTGCAAATGTATTTTCATCATTCAACTGGTCTATAAACAAAACAACACGCAGTATCTGTTCGTTAGCATCATTCATCCGATGATCATTCGCATAGTGGTGGTTATATACCCTTAGATGGATCATAAGCTTCTTCCTCCACAATAAAGGAAAGAAAAAAATAACACAGTGGGGCGCTTCGATCACGAAACAGCTTCAAGTGGTCGTTTTTGTCGTTAAATCACATTTAAAGCATTGATAACCTGCATCAAACCACAAAAAAAGCCAGCATCCGGCCGGCTCATATATTGGATTATAGTTGATATTTATCACCCTACACTTACAAAGGTTTTATGTTCCGCAGCAACTAATGTATTCGGCAAATCAACAATAAAGGATGTACCAACATTTACTGAGCTTTCCACTTCAATGGAACCATTCATTTTCTCGACTGCCTTTTTTACCAGGAAAAGGCCAAGCCCATGGCTGTCCTCATCTGATAATATAGACTTAAAGTTAGCCTCAAAGATTCTGGGTAACTTATCCTGCTCTATGCCTATGCCATTGTCTGCCACCTTAATGCGAATTCCATTATCACGGTCACTGATACTGACCGTTACAGAACAATCGCTTTTGTCTTTACATCTATACTTCACAGCGTTCTCCAAAAGGTTTTGTAGTACAGATTCCAAAACCGGCTTTAAGCCGTAGAATGTACCGTCATTTGATATATTTATAGAGAACTCTGTATTTTCAAATCCGTCAATATGACTGAGCGAAACCATTACCTCGTCCAGCAAGGTTTCAAAGTCAATCTCCTCCAGGTCATTACCTTTCTGGAACATATTCAGCGTATTTGAGATCTTTTCCTCAAGTTTATCAACACATCTGTTAATCATGAAGAAATACTCTTTGGCCTGTTCATCCTCTATGCGGGTATGTGCAAGCTTTACGATCCCTTTGAGCGAATTAACCGGACTTTTTAGATCATGAACCAACTGGTTGAACTGCACATCGCTTGTTGTGGCGTTAGTTACCTGAGCAATAGTCAGCGGCAGTTCGGCACGTTTTAGATTGGGTATGTTTGTAATCATGCTTTTCTTTTATATCTCGGTGTCGCCTACAAATGATGCTTAAAACATGCCAAAAAATATAAGCCATTTGCAAGCATAATAAGCCTCTTAGAAGAAAAGTGTCGGTGGAAATAAGACCACAGTCGTGGAAATGTTCTACATCATCTTCTCACCAACTGCAAATAACACACTGACTATCAGACATTAGCTAAAAACACTCACGGAGAGCATCTTCAGCAGCATTTACACACCTGTTTGAACACGTATTTTGCGATCCTCAGTTTTTAAACCTGGTCAGTAATAAGGGATCAGTGGATTTCCGGTGAGACGCTAACCTTTTACCTCTATGTTCGATGGACAGTTGCTAATGGCAGTTGGCAAAAGCAGTTTGCAACCTTGTGAAATAGTAATATAAGGGTTTACTTGCTATAAAGTGGTAAGCTTTATCTTCCGGTCCGGCTACTCCACATGTTTAAGCCTAGTCTTAAATAAACAAGCTCAACAAGTAAGATGAAAACTAATATGGCCTTGAAATCAAAAGAGGCTGCCTCAGTTGAAGCAGCCTCTTTATTATTAATAACGAAAGGAATTATTTTTCTTCTTCGTCGTCTTTTTCAGCTTTAGCCTCGTCAGCTTTAGCTTTTCCTTCCTCAGCTTTGGCAGTAGAAGTTTTACCCTCAGGCAATTCTTCCTCTACTTTCTCAGCTTTAGATTTTTGAGAATCAGATTTCTTTGCAGGTTTCTCCTCTTCAGCAGAAACATTTCCTTCCATTTTATCTTTCAATGCACTTAGTGCTTCAAGATCTCCAAGAGTTGACTTTTCAGTCTCACTGTTGATCTTATTCACTGTGCTTGAAGGCTTGCTCTTTTTCTTTGCACCAGAAGGAGTTGAAGCTTTTGGCTTATCCTCAGTTTTAGAGTAAATAGCTCTGTGTGAAAGCACAATCCTCTTATCGTCTTTAGAGAACTCCTGAACTTTGAAATCTAAAGTTTCGCCGTTCTCAGCTTTCTCACCATCTTCTTTCACAAGGTTCTTAATTGAGCAGAATCCTTCGATACCGTAAGGCAACTCTAATGTAGCGCCTTTATCGTTCTGACCGATAACAGTACACTTGTGAACAGAACCAGGAGTAAATACTGTTTCGAAAGTATCCCAAGGGTTCTCTTCAAGGTGCTTGTGGCTAAGGGCCAGTCTTCTGTTATCAACGTCAAGCTCAAGTACTACTACTTCAAGCTCCTCTCCTACTTTCACAAACTCAGAAGGATGCTTGATCTTCTTAGTCCATGACAGATCAGAAACGTGTACAAGACCATCGATACCTTCTTCAAGCTCGATGAACAAGCCGAAGTTAGTAAGGTTTCTTACCACTCCTTTGTGCTTGGTACCTACAGCGTATTTGGTAAGTACATCTTGCTTAGTCCAAGGATCTTCAGTCAGTTGCTTGATACCCAATGACATTTTTCTGTCATCTCTGTCAAGTGTCAATACTACTGCTTCAAGCTCGTCTCCAATGTTGATGAAATCCTGAGGATTTCTCAAGTGCTGAGACCATGACATTTCAGACACGTGGATAAGACCTTCAACACCAGGTTGAATTTCAAGGAATGCACCATAATCGGCTACATTAACGATCTTACCTTTAACTTTAGATCCGATGTCAAGATCAGCAGGAAGTGAATCCCAAGGGTGAGCAGTAAGCTGCTTCATACCCAGAGATATTCTCTTCTTGTCTTCGTCGAAGTCAAGTACAACAACCTTAACAGTTTCATCAAGGCTAAGTACTTCTTCAGGGTGGTTGATCCTGCCCCATGAGATGTCAGTAATGTGAAGAAGACCATCAACACCACCAAGATCGATGAATACACCGAAGTTAGTCATGTTCTTAATAGTACCTTCAAGTACCTGACCTTTCTCAAGGTTGTTAAGGATCTCAGCTTTTTGTTCTTCAAGATCTTTCTCGATCAGTACTTTGTGAGAAACAACTACGTTATCGTTAGTATAGTTGATTTTCACAACTTTCACTTCCATAGCCTTGTCAACAAAGATATCGAAGTCTCTGATAGGCTTCACATCGATTTGTGAACCAGGCAAGAAAGCCTCTACTCCGTATATGTCAACGATCAGACCACCTTTGGTTCTTCTCTTCACAAAACCTTCGATAACCGTATCGTTTTCGTAAGCTTTAGTGATTTTATCCCAGGCCTGAACGATCTTAGCCTTTCTTCTTGAAAGCACTAATTGTCCGTTGGCATTTTCCTGCTCTTCGATGAAAACCTCAACTTTATCTCCAACTTTCAGATTAGGTAAATCCCTAAATTCAGTTGCAGAAACAAGTCCGTCAGATTTGAACCCGATGTTAAGGATCACATCCCTGTCGTTGATACCTACTACAGTACCTTCAACAACTTCCTTCTCCTCAATGGTAGTCAATGTATCTTCATACATTGAAGCCATTTCTTCCTTCTTCTTTTTGCTGTAACCTTCACCAAAACCTTTGGTCTCGAAAGCTTCCCAATCGAAATCTTCCGGAGCTACAGTTTCTTTTTTCTCAGCAGGCTTCTTTGCTTCTTTCTTTTCTTCTTTTGCAGAAGTTTCAGTAGCTTTTTCCTCTGTTTTTGCAGATTCTACGTTTTCTTCCTCTGCAGATGTTTTTTCTTTTGCCATTATTTCTGCCCTTGATTACATGCTGCCCTAGAGCAATCAGACAACAAATTTGTTTTAAAATCATGTACGGCAGATAATACCGCACAGGCCCGTCCACCTGAACGGGAGCGCAAAGTTAAGAAAAGTTTGGATTTTAAGCTAGCTGAGATTCCGTTTATTCAAATATGGGATATCTGCTCTATGCAGTACGAGGGTGATAATTGAGCAAACACTTACGGTAACAGCAAGGCCAAACAAATATCCGCCGTCTTCCATTACCGCAATACCCAGTGCGGTAAGATGAAAAAATATAGCTCCGGCCATGATACCCAGAGCCATTAAAGCCCCGAGCCACGCAGTCCGGGGTATTAATAACAATACTGATGCAATAAGCTCTGCCACTCCCGACCCTATTCGCCCCCAGGGCTCCATGCCTACCTTAGTGAAAATGTAAATGCTCTCCTCCGCGCCGGAAAATTTAAAGAAAAGCGTTTGCAGCAAAATAATTGCTGCAATGGCTCGGACTATCCAGGATAAGGCTTTCATCAGAGAAGTAACATAGGTAAAGGGAACCTTTACTTGATATCTTCAAAAGACAGGGTTCCCGTAGCATAATCTAGCAAAAGTTCCTGAAACATCAAAGTATACCTCGCGCTGGCATAATCAGCCTGTGCCTGTACATAATCCTGATTGGCCTGGGTGTACTCTACCAGATTAGAAATACCCAGTTCATACTGTTCAGCACCCAGGGTATATGAAAGCTCCGCAGCCTCTAGCTGTGTTTGGGTCACCTTATATGCTGTTACAGCGTCGTTAAAATTCTGATAGGCCAGCAACACTTCTGACTTCACGGTATTCTCCATATTCTCAACATCGAGTTGTGAATTTTCATAAGAGACTCTTGACTGGACTACATTGGAGCGGGTTGAGAAACCTCTGAAAATAGGTATGGTAAAAGCAACACCGTAGGTCTTTTGAACATTATCATTGGTAAATTGCTGATCAAAAGTTCTGTTTTCAGCTCCGTGAATATAGTTATAGGCCGACCCATAATTAAAGAAAGCAGAAATACTCGGGTAATAGGTACCTTTGAGAGCCATGTAACTAAACCTGAAAGCCGCTTCCGTATGTTTTGCACCTTCAAAATCAGACCTGTTATTTAAGGCCACAGTATAAAGTTCCTCCAGAGATGAGCTGATGTCAACTTTTGCTGCTTCCCAGCTTGGATCTTCTATAGTGAAATTCACGCCTGGATCCATCTGTAGTGTCTGTGCCAGAATAGCTTTATCATTTCTAAGGCTGTTTTCAGCCCTCAGAAGGCTGAGCTCAGCGTTCTTTACCTGGTACATCTGATTAGAAGCATCTACTCCTGCCCTGCTGCCTGCTTCCACCTGCGTATTGATCTGCTCTAATTGCTTCTGCTGAGTTTTAACATTTTGTTCTGCAATCTTGACCAATTCTTTATCCAAAAGACACTGCAGATATCTGGCAGTCACCAGTTGAATAATATCCTGCTTCGTTCGCTCCACGGTTTCTATTTGAGCATCAAAAAGCTCTCTTGAAGCTTTATAACTGTTCAATTGATTAAACCCCCGAAATAAAGGCATTGAAGTCCTCAACGTCACGTTGGTAAAATCCAGCACACCATTCACTACCCGACCTTCCTGCTGGTTAAATGAATTTCCATCATTTCTCCCCACATTTCCTTCTATTGATACTGATGGCCCCATCTGTAGAAGCCCTGAAGTTTTGGCAATACTGGAAGCCCGAAGATTGTTCTGCTGCTGCTTTAGGGCAACATTATTGTCCAAAGCAATTTTTACTGCCTCTTTAAAGGTTAAAGGGGTATTAATAGTAGATGTATCTGCCTCTTGTGCCTGACCTGTAAAACAAAAAGCAGATACTAATATTGTTGTTATTGAAGCTACTCTATTTATCATGGTTATGTTGTGTTTCTCAATTAGAAGCTATTTTCTCTACGGGCTGATCCGAAACGACAGCACCGTCAACCAGTCTGACGATCCTCTTTCCATAGTTGGCACATTTTTCAGAGTGCGTTACCTGGATGATCGTCATACCCTCGTCGTTTAGTTTTTTGAAGATCTGCATGATCTCATCGCCTTGTTCTGAATGCAGATTACCGGTCGGCTCATCTGCCAGCAATAATTTGGGCTGCCCTATGATGGCACGCGCCACTCCCACTAATTGCTGTTGTCCGCCGGATAATTGTTCAGGGAAAAGATCTTTTTTGGCCACCATCTGAAAGCGATCGAGCATCTCTGCTACCATACTCTTTCTTTGAGCACTCTTCACTCCTTTATAAAGCAATGGCGTTTCGATGTTTTCATAAACAGTAAGCTCATCGATAAGGTGATAAGCCTGAAAGATAAACCCGATATAATGCTTATGCATATCCGACTTCTTGCGCTCTTTCATCTTATGTACAGGCTCATCAAAAAAGTAGTACTCTCCCTGCGAAGGTTCATCGAGCATACCTATTATATTCATAATGGAAGACTTACCTGCTCCACTTGGACCCATGATGGTGAGGAACTCACCCTGCTCCACTTCCAGGTCTATTCCTTTCAGGATAAAAGTCCTCTGAAACCGTGAGTCTACATACTTGTCTATTCCCTTTAGTTTGATCATAAAATTTATGTCTTCAGTTAACAATTATTCCCTTTGCCAATAAATATGCCAACAAAAAAAGTAGGCTTATAGCGTGAAATAATGTACTTTCACTACAACAAGCAAATTAAATGCGTCCGATTATGGAATAGAGTGTCTGATATCGGACAGCTCATTTTTTACGTAATTTATATGTAAAAACCAGTTAGCAACCTTAACTATCTAATACAGAATGGATCACACTTTCATCAAGCACATTTACGACACGCACCTGGAGTGTACGCAGTGCCCATCATCAAAGGCAATAGAAAGTTTTTTCGTTGATCTGTTGGGAGTGTTCTTTCCCAACTTTGCCAGCTCTCCGGTAGAATCTCTGGCCGAACTGGAAAACCGGGTAAACATCCTGAAAAAAGAAATGGAGGGCATATTATACAAGAACCTGCTGGATGAGAACAAGAGTTCGCAGGAAACCATTGAGCATTTCTTTGAGGTATTGCCGGACGTTTACTACAAACTACAAAAGGATGTAGAAGCTATGTTTGAAGGCGACCCTGCCGCCCATAGCAAAGAGGAGATCATCAGGGCATATCCCGGCTTTTATGCCATTGCGGCATATAGAATAGCACATGAACTGGCCTTGCTGGGCGTAAATACTGTTCCCAGGCTTATTACCGAACATGCACACAGCAAAACCGGGATCGACATTCACCCCAATGCCCGGATCGGAGAGCACTTTTTCATAGACCATGGCACCGGCATAGTCATTGGCGAGACTACGATCATAGGCGACCATGTAAAAATTTATCAGGGCGTAACTCTGGGAGCACTTAGCGTGGACAAGGCAGATGCCAAGACCAAGAGGCATCCGACTATTGAAGATGATGTGATCATTTACTCAGGGGCCACTATCCTGGGAGGCAATACCATAATAGGCCGGGGATCCGTGGTTGGTGGTAATGTATGGCTCACCAGAAGTGTGCCGGCCGGCTCCAAAATATACTACAAAGTCCAAATGCAAAATAGCAAAGA
>NZ_SMLW01000660.1 GCF_009711405.1 Fulvivirga kasyanovii
AAGAACAGATGAAGGATACTGTCAAGAAATTCGTTCAGGTACTTACAGACGGCGACGCCGAAGTAATCAACGAAGAGCAGTGGGGCTTAAGAAAGCTGGCTTATCCAATCCAGCACAAGTCAACTGGTTTTTACAACCTGGTAGAATTCAAGGCAGACCCTCAATTGGTAGACAAACTGGAGACTGAGTTTAGAAGAGACGAAGCTGTAATGAGATTCCTCACTACTGCACTCGACAAACACGCTCTTGAGTACAACGAAAAAAGAAGAAAAGGCGCATTTAGAAAAGACAAAAAGAAACCTAAGGAGGAGGCTGCATCATGACATTAATGAACGAACCTGTAAACAGGAACGAAAACAAAAACAAATACTGCCGTTTCAAGAAAAATGGCATTAAGTATATCGACTACAAGGATCCTGATTTCTTGTTGAAATTTGTAAATGAGCAAGGTAAAATATTGCCAAGAAGAATTACCGGCACCAGCCTGAAATTCCAAAAGAAGGTCTCTCAAGCAGTAAAGAGAGCCAGACACCTGGCATTATTGCCTTATGTAACCGATTCTTTAAAATAATAAGACTATTATCATGCAAGTAATATTAACACAAGATATAGCAGGACTTGGTTACAAAAACGACACCGTAGAAGTAAAACCAGGTTACGGCAGAAATTATTTGATCCCTCAGGGATATGCTATCATAGCTAACAACTCTAATAGCAAAATGATCGCTGAGAATATCAAACAAGCTGCTCACAAAGCTGAAAAAATACAAAAAGACGCAGAAGAATTAGCTAAGAGCATTGGCGACCTTACTGTTGAATTAGGAACCAAAGCCGGTGAAAGTGGAAAGATCTTCGGAGCTATCACTACCAACCAGGTTTCTGAAGCTTTAAAAGCAAAAGGTTTTGATATCGATAAAAAGAAAATCTCTTTCAGTCAGAACATCAAAGACCTTGGTGAATACAAAGCTACGCTTGACCTTCACAAAGAAGTTCAGCACGAAATCACTATTAAGGTTGTAGCTGAGTAATTCGCAAAGCAAAAACAAAATCAGAGCCGTGAGGATAAGTCTTCACGGCTTTTTTTTGTTTACAGGCATTTTTATTTTTCACAACCCAATAATTAAAACCGACGTTCTATTCATAAATGCAGTACTTATTCCAATCCCCAAGGTTAGGTTTCCGAAACTGGAAAACAGAAGACCTGAAAGAACTGTTCAGCCTCTGCTCAGACAGTGAGGTCATGGAATTCTTTCCTAAACCCCTGTCTGAAGACGAAACAAAATCGTTTATCATAAGAATGCAAAATGAATATGAAGCATTTGGCTTTTGTTATTTTGCCGTCGATAAGCTTGACACCCAGGAATTAATCGGCTTTATCGGCATTTCCCACAAGGATTTTCAAGCCGACTTCACTCCTTGCATCGACATAGGGTGGAGACTCAAAAAAAGCACCTGGAACCAGGGTTATGCTACCGAAGGCGCAAAGGCCTGCCTGGATTATGCGTTCGATATGCTCCACTTAACACATATTTATGCTATAGCTCCGGCAGTAAATGTCAAATCCGAAGCGGTAATGAAAAAGATCGGCATGAGTAAAGTGAAGAATTTCATTCACCCTCAACTTACCCACGATGAAAGGTTGGGCGAATGTGTTTTATACGAAATAAAAACTAATTAAAGCACGACTTATGGGCTATATGGGTTTTGGGATGAGAAAAGGGGTTTATACCAGAAAACCTAAAACAGCCTTCGCGAAAGTCAAAAAGCTCTATGATCAGGAGTTTAAGAAGAGCGGAGAAAACTACACCTACAAAAACTGTGATGCCGAAACCCTTGCCCGAATCCGCAATAAGATAAAACGACAAAAAAATAAATTGGTTTACCTGCAGTGGTCTGTCTTTATAATGCTGGTCGCAGCTTTTATAGTTGTGACCTACACATTCTTTAATAACCAGCACTACACTCCAAAACCCGTGGTAGAAGATACAAAGCCATATTTTAAAGCTGTAACGTATAAGTTAAGTGATAAAAGAACGCTTAAAGTTGAGTATTATAAATTTGGACCAAAGTGTGCGGAAACCAATTACAAAAATGGGCTAAAACACCAAAACACTGAAAGTTATTATCAATCCGGTGAGCAATTTCGCTCGGCAGCCTATTTCTATGACACGCTTGTAGTGGAAGTTTACTTTTATAAAAACGGAGACACTATAAAGAATTTTCCCACTATAACCGATGACAAGGTTTATCACATCAAATTGCCACTACCCAATAGTAACAAGATCGCTGAATTTGACTTTTATGATGGTAAGATTATGAAAGACTCCTATTTTGAGGCATTCGCAAAGTAATAATAAACACTGTATTGAAATTATCGCCAGCCTTTTAATGTTTAAACATTAAATACTATCTTCACCTATGGATTCATTGAAAACTTTCAAGCGATACACTGACAGTCTGGATAGTCAGGAGCAGACAATGCCTGCACTGTTTATTGGTCACGGCTCTCCTATGAACGGCATTCAGGACAACGCATTTAGCCAAAGCTGGAGAAATATAGGACAGCAGATACCTGTACCCAAGGCCGTACTGGTGATCTCTGCTCACTGGCTTACCAGAGGCACTCACATAACGGCAATGGATACCCCAAGAACCATCCACGACTTCGGAGGCTTTCCACAAGCTTTATTTGACGTGCAATATCCTGCACCTGGCAGCCCCGAACTGGCACGAGAAACGCAAAAACTCATCACCTCCACTGCTGTTGGGCTGGATCACGAATGGGGCCTCGATCATGGAACCTGGACAATTGTGAGGCACATGTATCCCGCGGCAAACATACCCGTATTGCAGCTTAGCATAGATTATTACAAGCCTGCGGCTTACCATTATAACCTTGCAAAGGAACTCGCCCAACTCCGCAGAAAGGGTGTACTCATTATTGGCAGCGGCAACATGATCCATAACCTGGGCATGATAGCTTGGGATAAAATGAATGAACCTAATTATGGCTATGATTGGGCCATAGAAATCCACAGTCTGTTCAAGGATAAAATATCCGCCGGTGATCATCAGGCACTCATTAACTATGAAAGTCTTGGAACAGCCGCAAAACTTGCCATCCCTACCCCTGATCATTATTTTCCGCTGATCTATTTAATGGCATTGCAAGGTGATAACGAAAAGCCTCAGTTCTTTAACGACCAGCTCGTTGGAGGCTCATTGAATATGACCTCGGTGAAGTTTGGCATCTCATAGAATCCCTATTCCAGAGCACCTGTAATATGCTGTAAGCCGGCAGACTACATATAATCTTTGGTAAATATTTTGAAATAGCTTTTCTTTATTTATATTTACGTAATCAGTTACGTAATTAATTATGAAGTTTTTTAATCAAGTAGGTAAAATGGCTATAGGTAGCCGGTTGCGCATGCTGACAGAGAAAATAACTGAAGATGCTGCGCAGATTTATAAGATGTACAATGTTGATCTACAGCCGAAGTGGTTTCCTGTTTTTTATGTTTTGTCTAATGGCGAACAGAAAACAATTACCGCTATAGCTAAAGAGATCGGTCACTCTCATCCATCAGTGAGCAGGATCATCAGAGAGATGTCCAAAAAAGGCTTTGTGACGGAAACAAAAGATAAAAGTGACGGCCGAAGAAATGTCGTGGGATTGTCGCAAAAGGGTATTGATGTGAACAACAAAGTCCAGACGCAATACAAAGATGTGAATGAAGTAATTGAGGACATCATATCGCAGACCCGGCATGATCTGTGGCAAGCCATAGAAGAATGGGAATATTTGCTAGAGGAGAAGTCATTATTGCGCCGTGTGCAGGAAAAGCTGAAGGACAATGAAAGCCAAAAGGTTAAAATCGTTGACTACTCTCCCAAATACCAGGAAGACTTCAAAAGACTTAATGAAGAGTGGATATCAAGGTTCTTTAAAATGGAGCCGGAAGATCATAAAGCCCTTGACCATCCTCAGCAGTACATTATCAATAACGGTGGCTTCATCGTGGTTGCCCTTTATAATGATGAGCCTGTAGGTGTATGTGCAGGGTTAAAAATGAATGACCCTGAATATGATTATGAACTGGCCAAAATGGCCGTATCACCCAAAGCACAGGGTAAGAATATCGGATGGCTGCTGGGACAGGCTGTCATCAGCAAAGCCAGAAAGCTCGGAGCAAAAAAGCTGTACCTTGAGAGCAATACTATTCTAAAACCAGCCATCAGCCTGTACCAGAAGATGGGCTTTCGCAAAGTTGCAGGTAGAATATCTCCTTATGAGCGATCGAATATCCAGATGGAGTTGGATATGTGATGTAGTAGGTTTTAAGCAGAGGCTGGATGGTGGCAGAAAACTCTGAAAAGACATATAGCCCTCTTAATCTTAAAAGTGGGTAGCATCTAGTATGCTCTTCAGAACAAGGGGATCGCTTCCTCCTACCGTCGACTTCAACGAGTTCACTGTTCACCGTTTACTGGTTCACAATACTCCCATTTGCAAGGAGGCAGGACAAAGCGACCCCTGATTACGAACTAATGTTCCTAATCAAGTAGTATAAACAGAGTTAAACATCACATAGTCTGTAGTGAGGTCTGATCCCCAGCCTTCAGCTTTCTTTTTACCGTTGTTGAGGTCTACTTTGATATGTAGTTGTGACTGCCTCAGCACTCGTTTCATATTGTTTCGGTCAAATTCCTCGGGTTTGCCCTGGCTGAGTACTTTTATTAATTCCTGGTCACTGCCCATGTACAGGTCTGTTTTTTCAAAATCAAAGGGCACCCCGGCGTTACCTGCGGCACACATGATCCTTCCCCAATTCGGGTCTCTGCCAAAGAGGGCTGTCTTCACTAATGTGGAGTTCGATATTTCACGGATAAGCTTTCTGCCCATTTCTTCATTGGGCGCATTGACTACCTCATACCTTACAAACTTGGAGCAGCCTTCACCATCAGAGACTATAGTCTGTGCCAGGTGGATCATGATCTCTTCCAGCTTTTCTTTAAAGCTCTCGTAGCCCGGATCTTTTTTAGTGGTAAGCTCGGGGTTCTTCGCCATACCATTGCAAAGTACTGCTACCATATCATTGGTAGATGTATCTCCATCAACAGTTATCATGTTGAATGATTTGTCCACTGCCGCTTTCACCGTTTGGTCAAGCAGCTTGGGCGATATGGCCACATCACATACAATGAAAGCCAGCATAGTGCCCATGTTCGGATGGATCATGCCTGAACCTTTGGCTATACCCGCCATATTGACTTCTATACCATCGACCTCAAATTCCAGAAAGCCTTCCTTGGCAAAAGTATCTGTAGTAAGTATGGCGTTGGCCGCAAATGAGCCAGCATTAGACTTATTGGATAACTTTCCTACGTTTTCCTTGATACCATTAACGACATCTTCGGTCGGAAATGGCTCTCCGATAAGCCCGGTTGATGCGACTAATACCAGGTCTTCATCAATCCCCAGCTCTTCGGCAGTGGTTTTTACCATGGCTTCAGCGCCTTGCCTCCCCTGGTCACCGGTACAGGCATTTGCATTACCGGCATTGATCACAATAGCCTGGGCTTTTCCATTGGCTATATTCTTTTTTGAAACTTTAATAGGTTCTGCCACAACCTGATTTTTGGTAAATGTAGCTGCAGCACTGGCCGGCACTTCCGAAAAGATCAGTGCCAGATCGCGGCGCATGGATTTAACACCGGTATGTGCCCCCCAACAGGTAATGCCTCTTACATTGGTTAAATTTTTAATCATCTTCTTATGGTTTGGATGTTATTTTTACGGGTTCATTGGTACTCGGCCGAGACCGGCAGTTTCGTCCCAGTCAAATAGTAAATTCATATTTTGTACTGCCTGCCCTGCGGCACCTTTTACCAGGTTATCTATAGCACTTATGGTAATGAAGTTATTGGTCCGCTCATCATAGGTGCAGTAGATATCGCAAAAGTTTGTGCCCCTAACCTCTTTGATGGCCGGAGGCTGGTCCGTAAGGCGAATAAAAGGCTCATCTTTATAATAATCCCTGAATACCTCATTGATCCGGCCTGTATCTACTCCTTCTTTGGGTTTAGCGTAAATGGTCGAAACTATACCCCGGTCCACCGGCAGCAGATGTGGGGTGAATTGAATGGTCAAATCTTCTTCTCCCTTTTTATTCAAAGTTCCCTCAATCTCAATGGTATGCCGGTGGGTTTTTACACTGTAGGCTTTGAAATTGTCATTCACATTCGGGAAGTGTGTGGCGGCTTTAGCCTTTACTCCTGCCCCGGTTGTTCCTGATTTCGAATCAACTATAATATTGGGCTCCACCATATTGTGCTCCACCAACGGAGCAAGCCCAAGGATTGCACTTGTGGGGTAGCAGCCCGGATTGGCAACAAGCTTTTTGCCCTTGATCTCTTCCCTGAATAGCTCGGGAATGCCATAAGCGGCATCTTCAATACCTTTGGGGTAAACATGGTCTTTATTATACCAGGCCTCATAGGTTCCGGCACTATCGAGACGAAAATCGCCTGAAAGGTCTATGATCGGATAAGGTTTTTCCGCATGGTCCTTGACAAAGTCCATGGACACACCATGGGGCAGTGCAAGGAATACTACATCAAGGTCTAACGATTCTATATCTTTAATGGAAACCAGTTGCATTTCTACTAATCCTCTGAAAAAGGGATGGACGTCTGAAAAACGGTCTCCTTTTCTACTCTCGGAAGTAATCGCCGCTATTTCCACCTCAGGGTGATGGAGCAGTATTCTGACCAATTCCGAACCTGTATAACCTGTTGCTCCTATTATTCCTACTTTCTTTTTGCTCATTTTGCTTTCACTTCTTTAATAGATGTAGCCATAACTTCAACTACTTTTTTCAACTCTTCTTCTGTAATGATCAATGGAGGCACAAAACGCACCACCTTGTCGGCCGTAGCATTGGCTATTACTCTATGTTCAAGCATTTTTGCGGCTACCGGCTTGGCTTCAAATTCAAATTCGGCGCCAACCATAAGGCCAAGTCCCCTCACTTCTTTCAGGCCTTCCGGATTGCTCTTTTTGATCTCGTTTCTCAAAAATTCACCTTTCTTCTCTACTTCTTTGAGGAATTCAGGCTCTTTGATAATGTTGAGTGTAGCCAAAGAAGCTGCACATGCCAGCGGGTTTCCGCCAAAGGTTGTACCGTGGTCACCAAAATCTATAGCCGACCCTACTTTTTCATTGCAAAGAATAGCGCCAACAGGCATACCTCCTCCGAGTCCTTTGGCCAAAGTCATGATATCAGGCTCAACACCGAAGTGTTCTTTTGCAAACATTTTACCGGTCCTTCCGATCCCACATTGGATCTCGTCGAATATCAATACTATATCCTTTTCATCACACAGTTTTCTAAGCTGATGAAGATATTCTTTGTCCACCACATTAATACCTCCCTCTCCTTGTACCGGCTCAAGGATAATGGCTGCAGTCTGATCATCAATGGCATTCTCCACTGCTTTTATGTCATTAAAGGCTACTTGCTGAAAGCCCTGAGGCATTGGTTCAAAGCCATTTTGCATGGCCTTTTTTCCCATAGCGATAGTCGCCAGGGTCCTGCCATGGAAAGAACCCTGCATGGCAATCACATTGCCGCCTCTTTTCCTGCTATGGGCATATTTTCTAGCCAGCTTGATGGCACCTTCCACTGATTCTGCTCCACTGTTGGATAGGAATACGCGGTCAAGGCCGGAAAGCTCACATAGCAATTTGGAAAGCATAGCCTGTGGCTTGCTTACAAAGAAATTGGAAATATGCACCAGCTCACGAGCCTGATTACAAATAGCCTCGGTAACAGCGGGATGGCAGTGGCCGAGGTTACATACGGCAATACCTGCCAGGGCATCGAGGTATTCGTTGCCCTCAACATCCCACAGTTTGGTACCTTTCCCTTTATCGAAAGCTACCGGATAGCGTCTGAAAGTTTGTAAATAGTATTCCTTGTCAAGTTCATTGAGTGTTGCGTTTGTTAACGCTTCCATAAATAGTTAGGGTTATAGTTTTATAGTAGTTCCTATAGATTGATTTTCATCCATGAGCGAAAGGATTTGCTCTGGTTTCTTCCCATTGATAATGGTGGCACGGGAAGCTCCTTTTTCTACTGCCAGGCGGCAGGCATCTGTTTTTGGTATCATTCCACCTTTAATAACCCCTTCATCAATGAATTGTTTGATGTGTTGTAGAGAAATTTCCCTAATCAGGCTATCGGGGTCATTAATATCCCTCATAAGACCATCTACATCTGTCAATACACCAAAAACCTGTGCATTCAGGTGTCCGGCAAGGCTGCCGGCAAAAAGGTCTGCATTAATATTATAGCTATTGCCCTCTTCATCTGTAGCTATACAGGTGATGACAGGTATATAATCCTGCTCAAGTAAAAGATAGATCAATCGCGGGTCTATCTGACTTACTTCGCCTACCTGTCCTAGGTCAGTGCGGATGATGTTTCCGTTATCGTTGTGCTCGTGATAGTACCTTTTGGCTGTAATGATCTTGCCATCGCGGCCAGAAAGACCAACGGCTGTCTGGCCAAGGCTGTTGATAATGTTCACTACTTCACCGTTGACCCGGCCTTTTAGCGCCATTTCTACGTAACGCAGTGCTTCAGGGCTTGTTTTTCGATGACCGTGTATAAACTCACTTTTGATATCAACCTGATCAAGAATTTCCTGGATAAAGGGACCTCCTCCGTGTACGATTACTACAGCATATCCCTGTGCTTTAAGCGTGCAGATATTTTTCAGGACAGCTCGTTGGAGATTTTCCGAGACCATGGCGTTACCGCCATACTTGATAACTATGATAGGTTTTGACTTGCTGTTTTTTTCCTCCATGTTATAGATGCTAAGTTAGGCAATAACAGAAGGAATAGAAAGAAATATGGCGTTTAATCTGAAATTTCAGCATTTTTAGAGAAACTTAGCAGCTCAAAGTGCTAAAAAAACCTATGTCAACCATTACTTATAATATTACTAACCATCAGGATTTTATCCGAAAATTTCACGACCTGGTTGATACATCTGTTTCCTACACTGACTACAGGTTGAACCCCTGGATAGCGACAGGAAAATATTTTGGCGAGATGAAATGGAATAAATTTGAGGTATATGGATTTGGTAAATTTCTAACAGGCAAACGACTGATCATGAAAGCAACCGGAACTGCTATACCCAGTCAGGCAAAAATCAGGTTAAGATTTATCAACAGGGGGACTCTGCTATTCTCTTTTATTGTGTTATTTTGGTTTGGAGCATTGGCCTTGCAATTAAATTTCTACCTGGGCCTTTTGATCCTGTTTTTGTCAGTAGCCCAATTTATCTATGGGTGGCTCCAATATTATTTATGTAAAACTGATTTTTTGAATGCCATTGAAAAAATAGCAGCCATCTAAAACATAACCTCCACCTCATGATCAAATTCAAAACCACTATCGGCCAGCTAGACTACCTCAACATGAAGTACCTTGAGGTACCCAAAGAAGTAGTTGATGAGTTCGGCACATTAAAAATCAGGCTTGTTTGTACTGTTAACAACTCCCTTAACTTTCAGTGCGGGTTAATGGCGCTGGGCGAAGGTAAAGCGTACATTAGCATCAATGCCAAACGCATGAAGGAACTTGGCGTAAAGTTGGGCGATGAGGTGCATGTAGCCCTTAAAAAGGATGACAGCAAATATGGCATGGATGTACCGGAAGAGCTGGCAGAACTGCTAAAACAAGACTACGAGGGCAAGCTCCGGTTTGACAAACTGACCCCAGCCATGCAGCGGTATATTATCTATCATGTGTCGGGAGTAAAAAGCCCAAACCTTCGCCTCGACAGGGCCATAATGCTTATTGAAAACCTCAAAAAATCAGTTGAAGGCAAGGAGACGTTCCGCTTTCTATTGGGCAAAGACTAGGGTAAAATTTACTCAAAAATTTCTCAAAAAACCGGAGGCTTTTTATTATCTTGTGCAGATTATCCAAAACCAAAAAGCCCCACATGCATAGGTTTACATTACTCCTGTTCTCCCTTATAATTTTCAACGCTCATGCACAAAATGGCAGGTTTATTCAACAGATTGATCTCAATGCAGAAGAAAATGCGCCCTTTTTCTCAAGGGTTTATTCATTACCCGAATTAGCCATAGAGGCAGTCCGGGCAGGAAAGGTTCATGCGTACGATGTTGATTATTCCACAAACAAGCTCACAGCTTTAAACCCGCATGAATTCAGGAGCAGATTGATCATGAGTGTAGAGGATTATGGTTTTGGATCTGTTGATACCATTTTCTTCACTGAAGGTGATTTTACTGCTTTAGAAATAGATGTCTCAAAAAAAGGCAATAAGATAGCCGGGATCAACTTTCTTCATTTCAGGGTAAAGGAAGCCCCTAATCCGGGCAAGCATGAATTTACTGTATCCTTTGCGGAACTATCCGATTACCTCAATCAAAAAAAAGCGCTATGGGTCCGCAACAGCACTCCCTGGTTATGGAAAGGCCAGATCGTACATACTAACGGCGATTTTGCAAGCAACATCGTTTACGATATGTTTCCTGATGCTAACTATAGCTATATACACCTATTGAAAGGTAAGGATGGTGATTATGCCAAGCTCCAGGTCTATGACAGAAACCATAAGCTGGCCGTTGAGCAACCTTTTGAAGACGCTTCCTCTGATTCAAAAATAAAACTTATGACTTCCGCCCTTTTGCAAGGCGATTATCAAATGCGGGCAGAAAAAAAGTTAAAAACGAATATCGAAGAATCATCAACTCCCGATTATCTCCTGGCCCCGGATCAAAATTTCTTTGTTATTCAGCATGAGGAAATACACCTGACCCATCCGGAAAATGCGAAGTTTTATATGGAAGAAAAAGAACTTCCCACGCTTATAATGGCAGCTATTGAGAGCGGTGAAATTTCCAGGGTCTATAAAGACAATCTGCTCACCGACCAGATGACAACAGAAGAATGGTTATACAACACCAGCGAGGAAGTAATGTACTTATCAGATGACCGGGAAACTGAGTATGATGAAACCAGTGAAGATAATTTTGAAATCCAGCGTGTAATGTACAGCGGTCGTTCGGCCAATATTGTATCAGTATCTTGGAAAAAGTATTTTAATAATAAAGGGGAAGTAATAGCACAAATGCCCCACTCTATAGGCTTATTTATCGGCCCGGAGCAGACGCTGACAGGACTAAGTAAATTATTGGGATATTTCTCGTTTAACGATGTATATCATGCCTTGAAAGATTCTCCAAAGGCTTATTATCAGACTTCCGAGTCGGGCAACTTTATCAATGACCTGATGAAGAGGGATTATTTTTCGTATTTTACTTCCACCTCGGGAATCTCCATTGAATCCAGATAATTGAGCAATAATGCTAGGGTTTAATTATTAACTGCTCTATGGATTTTTGAATTTCACTTCCATCAGTCATGCGGTATATCAGGTTAAAATTAAACTGTCCCTCCTTAACCGGTGGTATATTGAAGATTATTAAAAATTCCCCTCCATACTGCGTGTCCTCGAACTCATACAGGTTTTTGCCATAACTATGAACAGAATGATCCACCATTTGAACCAAATGATTAAGAGACTCCCCGGCAGCGATACCGGCATATTCAACATCGGATGTTAATGTTATTTCGTCTATTGAGTTTTTATTGATTGTTCTTTCCGAACATGCATACAGAGCCCCTGGGAAAGGCGCCATATAATCACTGTTAATAGATTGTCTTACGTCATGAGCGATATAGAGTGCCACACTATCATACCTTATAGCTCCATTTATAGGTTCATCTGAAAGTTCATAATAAAATCGTTGGGAAACCTTTTGTTCAAGTATTCTTTTGGCAGAAAAATCAAAATCTACAAATTCCAAATAATCCTTGGGAGGATTTAAACAACAACTTTGAAGAAGCTGAGTAGCCATTGAAAAACAGAAAATACAACATAAAGATGCGAGGAACCTTCTCATTATTGAATCTCAGGTTTTACTTATAATATTACCACAAAAGTAAACCTGAAATTTTTATTTTCCTTTTTAACTTTACCTTATGTTCAGAACAGAAATCACTCCACAGGCATCGCAGGAAAAAATAAACATTTCATCTCCTATCCTGTCTATCGGCTCCTGTTTTTCAGATTGCATGGGCCAGCGGTTCACCACTTATAAATTCGACAGCCTGGCAAACCCCTACGGCACAGTCTATAACCCTGTTTCTATTTTTAAACTTTTGGAATACACACTTTCGAAAAGCTACCCGGAACCTGCCACCTATGTGGAAACCCACGGTTTGCATGCCAACTATGACTTTCATTCCTCCTTCTCTCACGAGGAGCCGATGGAAATAGAAAAGGCCATTCAAAATGCCATAGATCATGCTCATAAACATTTGAAAAAATCAAACTGGCTGATCCTTACTTTTGGCACTTCATTCATTTATCGAAGAAAAAGCAATAAAGAAATTGTGGCCAACTGTCATAAAATACCCGCCAGCCGCTTTAACAAAGAGCTGCTTACCCAAAAACAGATCATTGAAAAATTTGAAGCTTTCCACCACCAGTTGATGAGCGTCTGCCCTGACATCAGGATCATTCTCACAGTTTCTCCGGTCAGGCATATTAAAGATACCATGGAGCAAAACAGTGTGAGCAAATCCATACTGAGGATAACCTGCGACACACTGGAAAGGGAGTATGACAATGTACAGTACTTCCCCAGCTACGAAATTATGATGGACGATCTTCGCGATTACAGGTTCTACAAAACGGATATGATCCACCCTACACGGGATGCCGAGGAATATATCTGGAAGAAGTTTACTGAGGCTTACCTTGACACCGATACGGCCTCTTTTGTAGAGGAGTGGGACAAAATACTCAAAGCTATACACCACCATCCTTTTAACCCTGCTTCCGAAGCTCACCAGAAGTTTTTGAGGGAAACTATAGCCCGGGTAAGGCGTTTAGAAGGTAAGATCGATATCAGCCAGGAGATAGCTCTGCTAGAGCAGCAGTTAACAGACAAATGAATGCCCTAAGACTGACCGGAATCATTCTGCTGGCAATACTGCTTACTAATTGCAATACTAAAACCTCAAATGAAAATACCATGAGCCAAGCTACTACCCATAAAGAAGCCAAAGCCAACCGCCTGATCCATGCTACCAGTCCATATTTACTGCAGCATGCCTATAATCCTGTAAACTGGTATCCTTGGGGCGAAGAGGCCTTGGAAAAAGCCCGTAAAGAGGATAAACCGATACTGGTAAGCATTGGTTATTCATCCTGCCACTGGTGCCATGTGATGGAGCGTGAATCTTTTGAAAACGACAGTATCGCCGCCATTATGAACGAGCACTTTGTGGCCATCAAGGTAGACCGTGAAGAAAGACCGGATGTAGACCAGATCTATATGGACGCAGTACAGGCGATGGGGCAAAATGGAGGCTGGCCACTAAACGTTTTCCTTACCTCTGACCAGAAGCCTTTTTATGGAGGCACATATTTTCCTCCCCAGGCCTGGGCGAAACTGCTGCAGCAGGTAGCCACGGTGTACCGTGAAAAACGCAGTGAGGTAGAAGAGTCGGCAGAGCAGCTCACCAATGCCATTGCCACCAGCGAAGTGGTAAAATACAGGCTGAAAGATGAAGGTACTGAATACAGCATCAATGCTCTGGATATGATGTATGATAATATAGGGCAGCACTTCGATAAAAAACGTGGCGGCTTCAATCGTGCCCCAAAATTTCCAATGCCCGGCCAGTGGCTTTTCCTGCTTCGGTATTATCATCTTACTGATAACCAGGAGGCCCTCAGACAGATAGAGGTGACGCTGAATGAAATTGCCTACGGTGGCATTTATGACCAGGCCGGAGGTGGTTTTGCCCGGTATTCCGTAGATGCCGAATGGCTGGTGCCCCACTTTGAGAAGATGTTGTATGATAACGGCCAACTGGTGAGCCTCTACTCCGAAGCGTATACCGTTACCGGCAATGAATTGTACAAGCAGGTGGTTTACCAGACTATAGAATGGCTCGAAAGGGAAATGACCAACAGCATGGGCGGCTTTTACTCGGCGCTGGATGCTGACAGCGAGGGCGAAGAAGGTAAATTCTACGTTTGGACGAAGGATGAAATTGAACAGATAACGGGCAATGACAGCGATCTGATCATTGATTACTACAACATCACAGAAGAAGGCAACTGGGAAGAAGGCAAAAACATTTTGCACAAGACAGTGTCTGACCGTGAATTTGCTACCAAAAGAGGTATAGATATAGAATCACTGGCTGAGAAGGTAGTCAATGCCAATACGCTGCTTTTAAAAGCGCGGACGCACAGAGTAAGACCTGGCCTGGACGATAAGGCGCTTTCAGGTTGGAACGGTCTGATGCTAAAAGGGCTGGTAGATGCATACGTAGCCTTTGGGGAGGAAAAATTCCTGATGCTGGCATTAAATAATGCTGCTTTTATAACCGACAGCATGAGTGATGGCAACCGCCTGTTCAGAAGCTACAAGGAAGGCAAAGCCTCGATTGACGGCTACCTTGAAGATTATGCGCATGTTATAGATGCTTTTCTGGCACTTTACCAGGCTACTTTCGATGAGCAATGGCTCACTCAAGCCCGCGAACTGACGGACTATACTTTGGAACATTTTTATGACAGCGGAGAAAAGCTTTTTTTCTATACTGATGATAGTTCTGAAAAACTGATAGCCCGGAAAAAGGAGGTATTCGACAACGTTATTCCTGCTTCAAATTCGCAAATGGCGATAAACCTGTACCTGCTGGGAGTCATTTATGACCATGAAGACTATAAGGCCAAAAGCAGGGCAATGATTGGAAAAATGACAACACTACTGGAAGGTGAACCTGCGTATTTATACAACTGGGGCATCCTTTATACATATCTTACTGCACCAATAGCAGAAGTAGCCATTGTCGGCACCAATGCCAAAAATGTCAGGATTGACTTTGCAAAAAAGTACTACCCCAATAAAGTAGTTATGGGCACAAAACAAAGCAGTGGCTTGCCTCTTTTGGAAGGCAAAATAACCAAAGGTGACGAAACTACAATCTATGTCTGCTACAACAAAACCTGTAAACTGCCGGTTACTGAAGTAGAAGAGGCCTTTGAACAGCTAAAATAGAGAGACTCCGGGAGCGTTATTCTGCAATGCTCCCAGCCTTTTCATAGGCAAGTATTTCGCTTTTGAGCCATTCAGGTATGAGTATGGTTTTTCTTTCCTTCATGTCAAACATCACCTGTGTGCTTCTCCCTTGTGCATGAAGTATGGTTTGCCCCTCATGCTCTGTACAGATCAGGTACTCCAGATCAAAACTTTTGCTACCGAAACGCATGGTACGCACCCAAACAGTTGGCTTGCGATCCGTCAGCTTAAGCTCCTTTTTATAGTCGCAGGAGATATTAGCGATCAAAAACATGTTTTTATGCCAATCCCAGGTGGTGCTTGACGCAGACATGTATTTGCCACGGCCCAATTCGAAATATTGAATGTAAATAGAGTTATTGACATGGCCCAGCGGATCAAGATCCACCCAACGCACTTGCAAGTCATCCTTAAAAGTAAACTGTTCGAAAATATCCATAATCTGATGTAATGTAATTTTGATGAACCACTAAGCTGTATAGCTGATGCTGGCCCAATGTGATCCGGCAAATATATGGTTTATGAGGTAAAGATGGCAACCGGCAATTGCAATAGGCAAAAGTTCCATAAAAAATAACTCAAGGCCGGCCAATGAGGGTTAATTGGCAGGCAACAGTATGGGGGCAATGGCTTTTTTCCATATTTCATAGCCGGCAGGGGTCATGTGGATGCCATCTTCTACATAAAGGTCCTGCCTGGGCTTACCTTCTTCCGTGAGCATAGGGGTGTATACATCTATAAAGCTGAGGTATGGCTTACCCTCGGCATATGCTTTAATCAACCTGTTGGCCTTTTCCATCTCCTCTGCCTTTGCCCACCTGGCAGGACTTGGCTTGATAGATAATACACTGATCTGGGCTTTCGGAAACCTCGCCCTTATCATACCATAGACTGTACAAAAATCTCCATAAACCTCAGCGGCACTCTTTCCGTGGGTTATGTCATTGTCTCCTGAATACAGCACCACCTGAGCAGGGTTATACCTGCCTATTACCCTTTCGAAATTTTCAATGATATCTATAAACTCTGAACCACCAAATCCTCTGTTAATGATATTGTCATTATTCAACTCATCAGCCACATCTTTCCACATACGAATGGATGAGCTCCCTGTAAAAACAATGACACCTTCCTTGGGAGGGTTACTCAACCTGTCCTGCTCATCAAACTTTTTGAATTCGTTTTCCCACTTAGCCTGACCGTGTAGTGTACCAGCCCAAACTATAAGAAGAACAAGTAAGGGCATAATTCTCTGAAACCTGAATAACATATGAAGGTAGTTTTTATTGTATGTTTTAAAGTCCTTAAAAAAATGCAAGAAACCAAAAACATCTTTCCTTAAATATATGGTTTATACCCGGTAACCTTTCCTTGCTTCATCGGATAAAGTCCTACATCCCAAAAACTGATTTATGGTTTTAGACTATTTACAGATACGAATGCCCCATTGATTTAGATTTTAATTTTAGTTTTGTAAAGGCCACCTCCCCAAATGGTCATTTTTTAATTATGACGTGTAATGCATTATAAATCTCCTTTTCCTGTTTTAAGCTATAGCGGAGTAGACCTGCAGGAAGTCAATGACAGCACCCTGACCAAAGCAAAAAAAATACTGCTGGTAGAGCTGGACCATGCAGAAAAGGGCACTTTAAATATTGACGGGGAGGTTTTTACCAAAAACGATATTCTGCTACTATTTGAAAGCCTTTCAAATGCAGAGCACATTATTTACCACCGTTGGGTGCATGAAAACCCCGGACTGAGAGCCTTGCTCGAAAATAAGAGCATTGACAACTATGAAGTACTCTTTGATAAAAGCCTGCTTAATCATGAAAAAATAGTCGGGTTTAAAGCATTCATCTCTCCATTCCTTGCCCAGCCTCTGGGCAAAATACTGAGCCAGGCCTTCACCCGGCAGGAATACACAAAAGGCCTGAAGGTGATCACGGCGGCTCAACTGGTGGAGCAGTCGGGCTATGACATCACCTTTGGAAAGCTGCAAAGCAACATCAGGGGGATCATACAGGAACTTAAAATTTTTAACGAGCGTGGCGCAGAGCAGTTTAAGGAACACCAATGCCATTATATCAACTACTACTTCATCCAGTTCCTTAACCAGTTACCAGACACGTTTGAGACACTGCGGGAAGATTTTGCCACCGCACTGATCAACCTCACTATAACCATCCAGCACAAACACCCACACCTTTGCAAAAGACTTTACTTTTCCCTTAGTGCGCTCAACTGCTCGGAGGAAGTTAAAGAGATCATTAAAAACAACCTGAAAGTATTTCAGCGGGCAGCAGAGGGTTCCTCAGTAGAAAAAAAAGCGGACCCCGAACCACAGGGTGCTACAGCACTGATACTGAAAATGAGTTTTATGGCCGTACTCTTCTTCATTCTTATTTTGAAGAACTGTGATAACAGCAGCTCAACACACAGTAGTTACAAAATGGATTTTTCCCAACCTTTTTTACATAAACTAACTCACCTAAAGAACATCCAAGACCTGAAAAGCCTGAGCCTGGATCAGCTTAACTATGGAAACAAAACGGTATCTGTAGACAGCATAGTTGACTTATCGGATACTACCATATGGCCGTACGCTTCTGAATACAAAAACCTTTTAAGTTACACACCCGAAACCGGCAGAAAAGTCTATCTCACTAATGAATCAGATTATGATGCTGTTGTTTTTCTGTCTACAAACTTGTACAACTACTCCACTTTTTTATTCTCCGGAGAGAAAATATCGTTTTACACCAGTAATGATGATTATGTGCAGTTTTATTTAGGTAAGCAATGGGCATATGGTCTACACTCTAACCAGACAAACATACGTCGTGAACATTTTACAGAAATTGATTCCACCACACTTACATATCTGGAAAGCATCTGGCAAAACCAATGCAACAAAAGCACAAATTGCAGGGATTCCAGTTTTTCACTTTATGTCGATGATTCCGATAAGGTCCAGTTTTCAGGTAATACGTACACCAGCGGTTTTAGAAAAGTAAATGAGTACTTTTATATTAAGAAAGCTACGGACACAAAATAAAAACATCACCCGATTCCGGTACCCTTAAAATTTTTCCACACACTGCTTTCTTTCTTTGCCGGCAACAGGTGAAGCAGGTTAAATACAATAACCTTTAGCTCCTTATAGTTCTGCCTTTCCAGCGCTTTTTGCCCTTGTTCTTTGAAATTGGCCGCCAGCTTCTTATCCGTAAAGCTGGAATTATCCATAACCGAAACCCTGTAATACAGGTCTATTATGCCCTCATCAGAGTTTATATAGAGTTCATTATTTAGTGACTTCAGTTTCTTCACATGGCTCTCTACCATATATACACTCTGCCCTTTCATCACCTCATTTTCGCGATCTGCAATTTCTTTGAAGCGCAATTTTATAGTCTTATCATCGCTTTCCTCCACCTGAGTCTCCACTCCTTCCTTAAGCTGATAATATTCTATGCGTGCTTTGGTGAGGCGGGCATGTTTGCCAAGCTGATCGTACTTCTGAGCCACGCGACGTTTCCTCTCACAGATGTGATATTTTTCATCACCAGACAGGGTATTTTTCATCAATGCGACCTCCTCTTCCACCGCCATGGCCTCAGCAAGATATTCGCGCAATGTTGCTGCCGTTTCAAAATCCTCTTTCCCTTCTTTTTCCTTAAGGTCCTTTCTGATCTTATGTATGAGCAAGGATAGTTCTTCCTCCAACCGGGTTGTGCTTACATATTTTTCGGAAGAGTTAAACAAATGGTCAAACTCCTGATCTGTCTGATTGAGGTATACACTGATGTGCAGGTCCCGCGACTCCGTGATCTCCATTCTTATTTCCAGATCAGAGCCCTTCACCAGGTCCATATCCAGTTTGGCAGGATCTATTTCAATGATTCCGATAGTCTGATTGGTTTCCGGCAATGCATAACGGTCGCCTTCCAGTACATTCACGATCAGTTTTTCTTCTCCATCCCGGTAGATCGTCTTTGAAACCTCGCGGTAGATTGTTTTATTTAATGGAAGAATGCTGTTTTTGGGAAACACTACCTCCAGCTTTGTTCGCTTTTCTTCAAGATCATCCACTTCGAGACATATATCATGAGGAAGCGGCTGCCCGTCAATGCTAAACTTTCCATGCAAAATTCCTATAAGGGGTATATTGTTGGCAACGGGTACATTTTGGACGTTCAGCACCTCCACTTTAAAATTATTTAGTCTGTCTGGCGCCAGGGTCAAAAATTCCCTTACTTTCTGTTTTGCATTCCTTATGCCTGTATCAAAGCCTCCATCTTCCCGCCTGATCCGGTAGAAATAGCCTTCTACATTGCTCTCAAAGTCGAGCAATAATACCTCCTCACCATCCATACTGGATTTGGGGTATGATACCCTGGCTTTAATCTCCTGGTCAGAATTTGAAACTTCTTTTTCCTGCGTAGCTTTGACCTTTTTTGGTTTTCCGGCAGCATACTGCGCTGCGCCTGCGGCAACGGCAGTTGTGGGATCTACAGAAGTGTTAACCTCTGTTTTCAGCCTTGTTTGCAAAAGCTCCTGCACCAATGGAATATAGGTGCTGCCTCCAACCAATATCACTTGCCGGATATCTGAGGGCTCAAGTTCATTGTCAGCCAAGAGCTCTTCCACAAGGTTCAGGGTATATGAAAGTTTTTCCCGGATGCATTCATTGAACTGGTCACGTGTAACAGTAATAACGACTTCTTCCTCTATCCCATCTTCGTCATTGATCTCCAACTCCACGTCCACTGCCTCTTTTACTGACAGTTGCTTCTTTGCCTCCTCGGCCTTGAGCAACAACACCTGATACAGCCTTCTGAAATCCAGTGTCCGCTCTTCATATTCCTTTTTCAGATAAGCCAGTGCAGGATTCCGGAATATCTCCTTAAGGAATACATCAGTCACCAGCCTGTGGTCAAAATCCAGACCTCCTAAAAAATTGTCACCTCTATGGTCAACGATTTTTAACTCCTGCTCGTTGATGGAGGCAATGGCCACATCGAATGTGCCGCCACCGAGATCATAGACCAGCCACTTCCCAGCTTTTTCAGCCCTGTCTCCTTTATTGGCAAAAGCCAGACAGGCAGCTATAGGCTCCTGGAGCAGCACTACCTCTTCAAAACCCGCCTCATAACCAGCTTTCTTGGTAGCATTGGATTGTATGGTATCAAATGAAGCCGGTATGGTAATCACTACCGAAGCTACTTCTTCACCGGTATGGATGAAGGTTTTAAGCTCCCGTAGTACGTAGGCGGACAACTCCACCGGCGTTTTGGTTTCGCTAAGGTTACCTACAAAGAAAGTCTCAGTGGTACCCATTTTCCTTTTGAAGCCACCAAATACATTTTCAGGGTCTTTGCCCAGCAGTTCCCTGGCTTTATCCCCCACTATTATCCTGTTTCTTCTGAAACCTACTACTGAAGGCAGGGTCTGCTTCAAGTCCAGCGGGTTTTTAAAAACTTCTACCCCATCATGGGTCGATCTGGCTATTGCGGAATTAGTTGTGCCCAGGTCGATGGCAAAATCAATGGTACTGCTCATACTTATGCTTTCTTTTCTACGATCACCACGGCTTTTTGTACAATACCGGGTGCTCCTCCACTATCTTTGAAAATGATTGGCTTGATAACTTTGCTTATATACATATTACCATCCTCAAAGTCACCGACAATACTGGCTTCACAGTCGGTACGTGTATCATTATAATCTTCATGCAAAGGGTTGTGAAAAGTGTAACCAAATTCCTCCAGGTGATGCTTCATCCTGTTGACATTTCGGGCAACGCCTGATGAATCCCCTTTCGCTGAGAGCTTCTGCTCAATCTCAAAAACCTGATTGGCAATTCCGATGATGGAGTCCATATAAATATAGATGTTAAAGCAGTTAAACTTAAATAGTTATCTAATCAAAAAAACTCGGGGGTTTTAAAGTTACCGCAATAATGTGTGGGTTCATAATTTTATTTTTGGGAACCTGGGTGCTATTCTCAGAAAAGTTTAAAATCTCCATGCTCTTTGAAATTTCCTGTTTCAGTAGCCATTAAACTATTGCGTACAGATTCAAAGTATATTAAAACGAACTATTAAACAGATTTAAGTAGATTCAGAAACTTTCAAGCTTGGGCAAAACTAATATGAAACAGATATTACCTCTAAAGGAAAAGGTAAATCTGCAGGGGCAAGGATCATTACTTATATCATTACAGAAGACAAGGAGATTTACCTGGTGCATATTTATGACAAAAAGCTAACTTGAAAATATTACGAAAGATCAAATTTTAGAACTTCTTGATAAAGTCGGTCTGATCTAACTCCTGATAAAACAAAAAGTCCGATATCTCTACCGGACTCTTCTAAATTTCATTTAATGACCATGACTATAACTGATCGGCTTGTGTTATTCACCAACCTCAATCATCACGGCCAGCCCCTCATAACCTACAAGGATTATCTTGTTATCGGAGATGAATTGCACATCACCCCAGCTATTCAGTCCAAAATCATGATTTATCCGGCTCCATTTTTCACCGCCGTCAAAAGACATCATTATAAACTCGGGGTTGCTTAAGTTATTGGATTTGTTATAACCGGCCACAATGCCGACATCTCCCCTAATCGCCAACTCCCTGAGCCTGTTATCGTAGCCGGTGTCAACATTTTCCCATGTTTCCCCTCCATCAGCCGTCTTGAAAAGCATTCCTTTTTCTGTTGCCGTGCTGTACTGTCCATTGTCGCCAACAGCAAACCCTGAATTTCCTTCCATGGAGATATCCATTATCTTCACTCCTTCTGCTACATCTATTGGCGTCCAGTCCACACCCTTATTCGTGCTTTTCAGCACTACACCTTTAGCCCATGCTCCGCCGGAAGCCAATATGGTATTATTACCCAGAAAGGCAATTTCATGAAGGGCATTGTTTTCAAGTGGAGTAGTATTGATTATGCTCTCCCAGCTTTCTCCTCCATCAGAGGTTGTAAAAAGCTTGCCATTTCCACCGGAAGTAGATCCAGCGAGAAAGCCGGTCTCAGCATCCAAAAATCGTATATCAGCCAGGTATATACCCGGTTCGATATCGATCCTTTCCCACGTATCGCCTGTATTTTCACTTTTCAGAATGGCTCCATCCGATGTGGTGGCAAACAAAATATTGTCTGTCGATGATGTTACATCTGTTATATAAAAACCTGTATTTGAATATGCCTCGGCCCAGGAGGCACCCCCATCTGTTGATTTGAGTATTATAGCTTTTTCTACACTGACCGAAGGAGTTCCCCCTGCCAGGAACCCACTTTGTTCATCAATAAAATGGATCGAGAAAAAAGAAAGGTCCGTACCTGTAGTAAGTTTTGTAAAGGTTAACCCTGAAGTACCATCATTGCTGTCATCGCCATTATCATCATCGTCATCATTATTATCCCCATCTCCCTGATCAACCTGATCGTCTGCGGGTTTTACGCCGTCATCATCTGATGAACATGCGGCAAAGCAAAAACATAAGATTAAAGCAAAAATAAAGTGCTTTCTAAGCGCCATAGTAGTAGAAATTAGTGTCGTTAGGTGAATAATTATTTAACTAAGACGCTAAAATATATAATGTATCATTGAAATATATTAGTTATTTAATATTTATTTTATACGTTTAAACATCTTATAATTTAGCATCTTTTAGTTTCTCAAAATTTGATCATTGAGAGCAGTGCTACCCGCACCATACACAATAAAGACACCTTGCTTTATAAAATTACCGATTAACCCAGATCACAAAAAAAGCGGGAATAATCCCGCCTTTCCTGTTCATTAATCAACTAATTTTCCGTTTACTGCACATCCCACCAAACTCTTGTATCCAGGTCATCAGCTCCCTGCCGGGCCACTGCATTTTCATAGTTCGCCTGGTTGTTTTGCGACTCAGAGGCCGGGTAAGCCTGGCGTCTCGGGATTTGGCCTGAGTTATTGGCTGCAGCAGGTGCGGGCACCAGTTCGGGGTAGCCTAAGCGCCTCCATTCTGCCCAACCTTCATAACCTTGCATGTATAAAGCCAGCCATTTTTGCTCACCTATGAGTTCAATAGCTTTGGTATCGTCAAAAGCAACCGAGGTTTGCTGGATATAGCTTTCATACGCTGTCTGGTCAAATACATCCCATTGTTCCATGCTGGCCTTGATAGCCGCATTATAAAAGCTCTCTGCACTACCTCCGGCATTCCATCCGTATGAAGAGCCTTCGGCAAGTCCAAAAAGCACCTGCGCATAGGTCAGTATAGGCACACTGGAATCCTTGGCTTTTACATAAACTGAATTGGGCAGAGACACCTCATCAAAACCGTAACCACCAGCCTCTGCATTACCAAGGCCATAGGGCATACCTGTATAGACATCTCCGGCACTGGCGCCAATAGGATCGGCATATGTGGCAACTCTCGGATCATTAAGCGCTATCAGCTTGTCTACTATCGTTGCACTTACTGCATTGTCAGTACGGGTTAGAAAGTCATTGTACCTGGGGTTATCAAATACTCCATTGCCTAAATAATGATATATGGCATTATCATCATTGGAAGCCAGCACCCCATCGGCAACTGCTGCCTCAAACTCTGCTTTTGCAGTTATAGCGTCAACATCAGATATTCTCAAAGCCATTCTCAACCGCAGGGAGTTCGCAAACCTTTTCCACTTATCAGTGTCACCATTGAACAGGATGTCTCCCTTTGGCGCTGCCCCGGCATCAAATTCCTCTATTGCATTATCCAGTTCTTCAAATAGCGCAGCATAGATAGCCGATTGGGTATCATAAGCCGGGGTAAGATTTTCCAGCGCCATAAGCGCCTCTGTATAGGGCAGATCGCCCCATCGATCCGTAGCGTGAAGAAAAAAATAAGCTTTTAATATTCTGGCTACTGCGATCTGATTAGCATTTGATCCACTCTCTGCCGCCATTTCCATGGTTGCAGGATCACTGTTCATATCAATGACTTTTTGCAGGTCGCTAAGCGGGCCACTGTATATGGATGTAAAATCGAATTGGGTAACGCTATAGCGCGAATTTTCGGTATACCGGGTTGCTGACCAATATTGTGCATAGTACAAGCCTGTAATGCCACTTTCGTACGTGGGCATAGAGTGAATGGCATTGGTCAGAAAGCCTGCCACGGGCACACTGGTCGGATTATTAGGGTCTACATTGGTGTCCCCAAAATCGCCACAAGCAGTAAGTATAATTATGAGTGGTATTATAAATTTATTCATTTCTGTAATTTTTTAATTTTAGAATTTACCAGCCATCAGTTATAGGCTCAATCTCAGGTTAAAACCGTAAGTCCTGAAACCCGGCAAACCACCACCTTCATGAAACGCAACCCCTGATGCATCGGGAGTGATCTCGGAGGGATCGAGGCCGTCAATGTTGGCATGGATGAGCCAGGCATTCCTTACGGTAACTGCTACATTTACTCTCGTAAAAGGCAGGTTTTCCAGTACTTTGGACGGCACGCTATAGCCCAATCGTACCTCACGTAGTTTGATGTAGCTGGCATCATAGATCCAGTTGCCGGTAGCGCCTACCATATTCCAGGTATGCTGTGCACCTGACGCATAACCACTTACAGCCGTACCGTCTTCAAGTACCCCGGACACTTCAAAACCTCCTCCTTCGCTGATACGGTCTCGCACGGAAATGCCATTACTGTTCATTACTGCCGTTTCGGCAAGTTGCCCTGCACCAAAACCAAACATCTTGGTTACAGAATGGAAGCTGCCACCTTTCTGGAAATCGAAGTTCAGGGAGAGATCAAAGCCTTTGTAACTGAAAGTATTAACTGCACCACCGGTAAAATCAGGAAGCACATTGCCAATAACCTGATTATCTTCAGTAAGGTATTCCAGGTTGTCTTCATCATTGTAGTGGTACCAGCTTCCGGCATACCGCACCACGCGCTGGCCGTCCAGCATTTTAAAATCAGTACCTCTTATTACGCCCCATTCTTCACCTTTTTCCAATACCACGCTGGCTCCTCTTCGCTCCAAAATAGAGTAGGCCGTAATGTCTCCATAGATATCTTCTACCACCGACCTGTTTCTGGCAAGGTTGAAGGCAATATCCCAGGTGAAGTTTTTAGACTGTACGGGCGTGCCATAAAGTGCCAGCTCTATGCCTTTGCTTACTATTTTACCTCCGTTGGTAGTAAGCCTCTCATAACCGGAAGTACCTGAAACATTGATCCTTACGATATCATCTTCGTTGATCTGGTTGTAATAGTTAAAATCCACTCCCAGCCTGTTGTTGAAAAACTTAAGTTCAGCTCCAATCTCAAGTGCCTCTGTCAGCGATGGCTTGATATTAGGGTCTACATAATAATCACGAACCTCAAATGATGATGACGAACCATAGGCTCCACCAGGCAGATAAGTCTGGTTGATCTCATAGGCGTCAAGGTCATTACCTACCTGGGCAAAGCTGCTTCTGACTTTACCAAAGGAAAGAACCCTGGAATCGATCAACTCAGAAAACACGAAACTAAGGCCCGCCGATGGGTAGAAATAGGAATTGTCGTTCTCCGGTAAGGCCGAAGACCAGTCGTTTCGTGCTGTAAGGTCAAGGTATAACATATCATTATAGCCGAGGCTTGCAGAGGCATACAAACTTCTGATCTCTTTGGTGATCTCCCAGTTGTCTACAAACGGACGGTCTATAGAAGCCTCAAGGTTGTACCAGTTGGGTGCAGACAAACCTCCAACGGTGTTTCCCTCTATACCCAGGGACCTTTGTTTGAGGATGTTACCTCCGCCAAAACCAGAAAGAGAGATTTTATCGAATGATTTGTTAAAGTTGAGCAACAACTCATAGTTATTCTCGATACCTTTTCTGGAGCTTTCATAGTAGAAGTCCTGTGCTTTGGCTTCTGTAGGGATCCTGTTGTTGATGCGCTGGTCATAAAAGTCAGTTTTGGCTACTCCTTTGATAGAAAACACATCGCTAAGCTTATAATTCAGCGTCACCCCCCCTATCATCCTGTCGCGCTCATCATAAGGAGAAGCATTTTCGAGCATGAAATAGATGTTGTCCCAAAAATTAGGATTCAGGTTATCCGGACTGGTAATGTTCCATGTTTTGATAGAGCCATCCGGTGCTCTGTAATTTTTCAAGCGGTCGTAGTCGAGCTGGCGCTGCGTCCACATATTTAGGTTGGGGCCTACATTGATCAATGTCCAGCCGCTGAAACTGCCGGTGTACCCGAAGCCCGGCCTGCCCCTGTAGCTGTTGTTGGCATAGCTGACTGTGGCCTCTACGCTGAGTTTGTCGGTCAATTGCGAATTCAGATTGAGCGAAGCATTATTTTTCTTCCCCTCACTAAAGGGTACCGTGCCATTAATGTCTGTAAAGCCATACGACAACCTGAAGCTGGTATTATCATTGCCCCCGCTGATGGCGATATTGTGGGATTGTGTAACGCCCGTTTCGAAAAAGTCCTTCACATTGTCAGGGTTAGGTACCAGCGGTCTGGTTTTTCCATACTCCGGCGTACCCGGATACCAGCTATCCCAGTGACGCACCGGCCTACCGTCCATTTCAGGCCCCCAGCTTTCATCGGCATTGTAGTCGAGCACATCCTGCCCATCCACCTGGGACAGCTCCTGCGAATAGCCTCCGGCATATTTATTTTGATATTCAGGAAGTAAGGCTACCCTGTCAAAAGCCACCTGCCCGTTGTATTCCACTCCTATTCCTTTCCGGCCTGTTCCTTTTTTAGTGGTGATGAGGATAACGCCATTCTTTCCCCGGATACCATACAATGCCGATGCCGCCGGCCCTTTGAGTACAGAAATCGACTCGATATCATTAGGGTTGATATCCTGAGCGAGGTTTCCGTAGTCACGGCCGTTGTAAGTATTGGAAAAGTTTTGATTGGAAATAGGAATGCCATCTACCACATACAGCGGCTGGGAATTGCCCGAAATACTGTTGGCTCCGCGGATACGGACATTTACCGTACCTCCAAGGCTGGCCGCAGAAGGATTGGTGATCTGCACGCCCGCCACTTTACCGGACAAAGCGCCCATAAAGTTTTGCTCTCCGGTTTTAGTCACATTATCTCCGTCAACTTCCTGCACCGCATAGGCGAGTGAAGCTTTTTCCCGCTCCACACCCAGGGCCGTCACTACCACCTCGGACAGCTCCGTAACATCGCTGGTCAGCTCTATATTTATCACAGACCGGCCAGCTACGCTCACTTCCTGCGTTTCATAGCCTATAAATGAAAACAGCAAGGTAGCATCAGAAGGGACCTCAATGGAGTAGTTCCCTCCGGCATCAGTTATGGTACCGCTCGTAGTACCTTTGATCAATACGGAAACTCCCGGCAACGATGATGCGTCGGTATCGGCAGTAACCTGGCCTTTTACAACTAAATTCTGCGAAAAGGCCATATTACCCGACACTATTACCAGTGTCAGAATCAGTAATATTTTCTTCATAACAAGTTTGGGTTTAAAAATGAAACAATTGAATAAATGGGGACACCCTTACCCGCAGGCACAGGTATCTCCCTCTGGCACCCTGGCGCGCCTCGATTTTGAATGACAGACCTGTAAAAAACAGATCTTAAAGTAGAAACTATGGATTGGCTTTAATCGCTAGGGTGGTGCGAGAACTGAGGTTGTTTTGAGTATCATAACATTATCGGTTGTGGTTAAAAATGGAATTACAATTTACAACCAAATATTACATGATATTGATACAGCATTAACCTATTCAAATATAGTATTAACAATATATTATCAATTGAATAATAAATATAGATTAAACATCCCTCGTATTGGGGGATCTAATGCACGATAAGCCTGATTTACTATAGGTTGTGGTTGATCCTTCTGAAAACGGTCGGTGTGTAACCTGTTATTTTCTTGAATTTTCTATTGAAGTTGGAAAGGTTGTTGAAGCCCGAAAGGTGGCAAACACCGGTTATACTCAGGTCTTCTTTTTGTAATAATTTACAGGCATAACTTACACGCATTTCAGTAAGGAATTCGATATAGGTTTTCCTGGTTCTTTTTTTGAAATAACGACAAAATGATGGCACCGTCATATTGGAGACATCCGCTACTTCCTCGAGAGTAATTTCCCGGTGGAACTCATTCATGGTAAACTGGTAGATATCATTAAGGCGCTTCGCCTGTGATTCCGTATAATCGTGGGTCACATCTGAGGTCAGTGTAACGCTGTCCTCAGCAGCAGCCAAAATCTCAAGTATAGAAAGCATCTCTATTACCTTGCTAAGGTTATTCAGAGATTGCAGCTTTGTAATCTTTGGTATCAAAAGTTCGGCAGTCTTAGGGTGCAGTTTTAGCGACTGCCGCTTACCGAGGAACTGCCCTACAGCCTGGGTCTCCGGCAGTTTGAAGAATTTCTCTCCGAATAAGGTCTCTTCAAAAAATATGGAAATGCCATGCGCCCTCAACTCTTCGGTCTCAGTGTAATACTTCTTGTCGTTTTTAAATACATGAGGCACATTACTGCTAATCAGGAATACATCACCTGCTTTAAAATTGCCAACGTAGTCACCTATCAATACGGTGCCATCACTTTCCAATATGGTAGTAAGCTGGAGCTCAGGGTGCTTGTGCAGTATATCATAGAAATAAGGCTGATCATCCACCTGTATCAGAAAGGATGAGTTTATTGTTTTCGTTACTTTAAAGGGCAGTACTTTCACCTGATCTCTACTTTTTCCGACAGTAATAATATTATATATTCTAACTTATAGCAAGTTAGTTTAAAATAACGGACAATATCGTATTGGTATAGGGTAATTTTTTCTAATCCGGATGCCCAAAAATATGAGTCCCTGACTTAGCATAAAGCTGAATTTACTGGGAGACAGACCGTTGCGTGACTCGTACCTTTGAAAATCATTAAATTGCATCCATCATTATTTGATCCTGGCTTGCCAATGGTTTTGCCGATTGCTTTTAACGCTCCGGGCAAATAACAACGGGTTAATAATTGCACAACTAGAAACGAGCGGCAACAAACCAACTGTTGCTATCTGATCAAATTCCGGTATTATCTTACCATACCCACGCAACAACACTACTTATTTGTATTTATAATACATGAATAAGAATTCAGCAATGTCTATTCAAAACCACTGGTTAAATAGTCTGGCATAAAAAAGACCATTTTCTCAATGCATTGACAATCAAAACTATTTCTCAGGGCCGCATCAAATTTCGCATGAGTTAAATTATCAGTTCCAACACATAGTTCCGACTTACATGGTGTCTCAAACCTAAAAACTTAACAATTTGATAATTGCATATACACATGGGTTAAAAAAGTATCAACACCGCCTCAAAAATACCACTACCTTGAAATCATAAATTCTAAATGACAACCTAAACCAATGTTAACCATGAACATCCCCGTTTTTAGTCCGCCATAGCGTCTCCGGACGAGTGTCTTTTATAAGCTTTGATCAGTAGATTATTTTATTGGACAGCACAAAAATGTTGTTGTAAAGGGATCCTTTTGCCCAAAAGTTACCCCTAAAACTTTAAACAATTCTTTACAACCTATAAACCCAAAAAAATCATGAGACAAACACTTTTACTATTACTGAGTTTTTGCATCATCCTGTCTGTTCATGGGCAGGGTGACCGGCCGGTATGCCAGACCGACCAACAGATGAAGGTGCTATACCAAAAACACCCTGAGTCAAGAAAGGAAGCACAAGAGTTTGAGCAGTTAATGCACAAGAGAAAGCTAAACCAAGCCTCGGGCAAAGTAACTGCCTCAGGCTACACGATACCGGTGGTATTCCACATTTTCGGATCTGACTTTGCCGGCAAAACCGTGGATGACAATACCATCATCACCGCCCTCGAAAAAGTAAATGAGGACTTTAACGGACTGAATGACGACTACAATACGGTAAGCGCGCTGTTTTCAGGGCTTAGAAGCACCCTGGATATTGAATTTAAGCTCGCAAAGATAGACCCTAACGGTAACCCTACCACAGGCATCAACTACTACCCTGAGCGGTCAGGCTTTGGTAATGGCGGTGGGTATGACAGCCAGATACAGCAATATGCCTGGGACAACTACATGTATATGAATGTTTACATTATGCTGGACCTTTATGCCGACGGTACATATAATAATTCCGGCGTAGCCTGGTACCCTGATACCTGGATGTCTGACAACAACCTGGCACGTGTGGTTTATAACGGTCGCTATTTATATGGCAATACGGATAAGGAATTTGCCTCAGTACTCACCCATGAATTCGGGCACTGGCTTAACCTCGCGCATACTTTTGATAACGAATGCAATGCCCCCGGAGACAATGTAGATGACACACCTGCCACCACGGCTAATTCAGGAACATGCAATGTAACTACAGAAATGTGCCCTGGCGCGGGCATTCCTAATGGAGAAAACTATATGGACTATTCCTCCTGCTACAAAATGTTCACCCAGGGACAGATAGCCAGAATGACTGCCGCCCTGGACCATGCATCGCGACAGCCGCTATGGCAGCAGTCCAACCTTGAAGCTACGGGCGTAAACAATGCTTCACAGCCTATTTTGCTGTATTCTGTTTCACAATTGAATGAGAGTGATAACAATAACGGCGGCATAGAAGGAAGTGCCACAATCAGTGCTAAGAACGGAGCTGCATTTGCCACTACCGGCATCCTTACACAAGGCACTCACTATACGGCAAGCAATGTACCCGCAGGCCTTTCTCTGAGCATCAACGTGGAGAGTAGCACATCGGCACAAATGTCATTTACAGGCAGTGCATCAGCCCATGCCAGCAGTAACAGTGTGACTGACATTTCCATCACCTTCCTGGATCCGGCTATTGCAGGTGGAGCCTCCTCCATACAAAACCCTACCTACAGCGGTTTTGCGCTTTATTTTCAGGACCCGTACACCATCGTTTACAACGATATCACCGACATTACTGCCAATAGCTCAGCCACATGGACTTATTTTACGGTTGAGTATGGTGATGGTGCTTACGGAAGCTGGTATGACGCCGGTAAGCTGAGGCTGGAAACTTATACCAAACCATTGGTATGCGAAGGTTCTACAAGAAATATTTCATTGCTGACCAGTGGCACACCGATAGGTACCGGTAACAACTGGGTAGATGGAGGTGCTTACCCGGATGAACATGACCTGCGTTCATCATCCTATACGGCCTGGGACGGGCAAACCGGTTATGTAGGTTTCAGATTTTCCAGCCCGGAAGGAAAAAAACTTCACGGCTGGATGAAAGTGAGTGTCAATGCCAGTGGAAACGCATTTACGGTTTACGAATATGCTTATTATACCAAGCCCGAGGGGACAATCATTGCAGGTTCTACTACTACCAACCCAGCTCCCGTTGCGGCCTTTACCGCTTCGGCTACCAGCTTAACGCCGGGAGAGAGCATTACCTATTCCGATCAGTCTACCGGCTCTCCTGACAGTTGGTCCTGGTCATTTCCCGGCGGAACGCCTGCTACAAGTACTGAGCAAAACCCTACAGTAACCTACAACACAGCAGGAACTTACAATGTAGCGCTTACGGTAACCAATGCCAATGGCTCTGATACCAAAACCGCAACAAACCTCATCACCGTGGATGGCGGCTCCACCACTTACTGTAGTTCATCCGGAGATGACGCTTCCTATGAGCACATAGCCAACGTAGCTATTGGCGACTTTTCCAACCCTACAGGGGCTTCAACCTATAGCGACTATACCGGCCTAACTATAAATCTGGTAAAGGGCAGCAACAGCCTCACCCTTACACCGGGTTTTTCAGGCAGCGCTTACAATGAGTATTTCAGGGTTTGGATTGACTTCAATCAAGACGGGGATTTCGACGATGCCGGCGAACTGGCCTTTGATGCAGGAAGCGCTTTATCCTCCGCGGTTTCAGGCTCTATTACTGTACCCGCTTCTGCATCTGAGGGTACCACGAGGCTCAGGGTAAGCATGCGATATCGCTCAGCACCTCAGGCGTGTGGATCGATCGTTTATGGCGAGGTAGAAGACTACACGGCGAGCATTGGTGACGCCATTACCATAAACGCTCCGGGCAACCTTACCGCGAGTGGTGCCTCTACTTCCGTTTCCCTGAACTGGACTGACAACTCTGATAATGAAGAGAGCTTTGAAATAGAAAGGTCTGCCGATGGCACCAACTTCTCTCCGGTAACCTCTGTAGCTACAAACACTACTTCATACAGTGACACAGGCCTCTCCCCTAACACCACCTACACTTACCGGGTAAGGGCAAAAAAGGGATCGGCTTACTCTGCATACTCCAACAGCAGCAGTGCCACAACATCCAGTGGGGCGGAATACTGTAGCGTTACCAACGGCAACCCGTCAGGACAATACATTACCAGAGTATCTATAGGCAGTATCGACAACAGCTCTTCGTTTGATACCAATGGTTATTCTGATTACACCGCCCAAAGCACCAACATCTCATCGTCAGAGACGCTTACCATCACTCCTCATAATACCTGGCCCGGCACGGCAGCCAAGGCCTGGGTTGACTGGAATAAGGACGGAGATTTCGATGATGCCAATGAAGAGGTGCTGTCGGCCAGCGGTGCAGCAGGTCCTTATAGCGCAACCATTTCAGTACCATCGGGTGTTTCCGGTTCGGTAAGGCTACGTGTGCGGGTAGCCTATAGCGCCACGCCGACTCCATGTGAAGACCTGTATTTCAGTGAAGTTGAAGATTACACGCTTAACACCGGGTCCAGTGCAGGACCAACCCGTTCAGGTGCAGGTATCGATTTCGAAAAAGAGGTTTCACTATTCCCTAATCCTTCCAGAGAGGGGAAATTCAGTATAAAATACCCTGAATATGAGGGGGATCTTGAAATAACCGTATTGAGCCTTCAGGGAGTAACTATACATCAGGAAGTTATACCTCAGCATGCGGCCAATATTGGCATGATCTCCATTCAACTCAATCAAAATGTGCGGGGAACGTATCTCGTAAGGGTGAAAAACAACAGTTCGTCAGTAGTAAGAAAAATTCAATTCCAATAAACCAACACATGAGTGATCCGGAGCAGGCAACTAATGTCCTGCTCCGGTCTCTACTAACTTATTAGAGGGAGAGACTTCCTTCAGTGGCTATTTCAATGCCGGTAAAATCTTTTTGATCATCTATAAACCAAAAACAATTTGTGAAAATGTTACCCCATAAACCCAAATTTATTCTGTTTGTACTGTGCCTGCTGGTACAGACTTATTCAACAGGCCAGGTACAGCAGCCCAGGACACCACATGACCATAGTCATGATCACTGCTCCCGAATGCAGATGGCAAATGGAAATAAAACGTCCAAAAACAAAAACATCCGTCCTCCTGCGGCTGGCCGGATTGCAAGTCTTTCTTCCCTGAAAGTTACCCAATCCGCCTGCCCTTCAGAGGCTGCCGAATGGGCCGCACTCAGTTCGTCGGAGCTGGTTAACCAACTTAAAATGGGCGACTACGAATGCTTTGGAAGTTTTTTCAATATTGAATCAACCTACGCCCCATCTATATTTTCCAATACGAATATGCATGCCGTAGCATCAGCCATGTACAACCTGTCGGCAAGCTACGATGGCACCCGGGCCAGTGGCCTTTATGGCTTGGCTTACTACCTACACGCAGCCAGCTATCAGGATTTTTACAACGATGCCGTGAGCATGAATAGCACTACTGTTGATGGGTACATTCTGGCGTGTGAAGCACTCACAGACAACCCCAACCTGTTTTTACTCACGGAAGACGCCCTGGACATCCTGGATGAATACCTCATTTTGCTCGACTTTCCGGGTTTGAGACACAAACCAGGGGTACTAAGTTTGGTCAAAAAGGCCATGACAGACCTGGCGATCAATGAAACATGGAAGCAGCTTCCTAATGACCTGATCCGAACCTACGCCAGTGCCTATAATCGCATATTTTTCCTAATGTTCAGAGGCATGCAGGATGACGAATACATTAATGCCGTAAATGGTGACGCTGATTATTTCAACCTCATCTACACCATCAGTTCAAATACTGAACTTCAAAATAATGACGAGTTCAATTTTATCACTGAAAATGCTGCTGCAGAAATCGCCAGGGCAGCCGAGTCACCACTACTGATCGATGATGTCGAAGGGCTTTTGGTGGACATCATCAACAATTCAACCCGACTCAGTACCCGCTGGCTCAAAGCTATTGAAGCTCTCAATGATTATGGCAATTGTGCCGCTTACAATCTTTGCGAAAACATGGAAGAGCTAAAGGATGAACTGAATGAAATGCTGTTTCCCAACTCCTACTCTTTTGATGACGGCAAGATAAAAGTCAGGACTCCTCTGAACGAAGAAAAAGTACAGGGGCTGTACCATGCCGCCAAGCAGTCTCAAAGCCAGTTTTTCAGAATGCTACAGACTGATGAACCCGTAGCCGGTGATATCAATGAGGTTTTGAACATCGTAGTTTTCGGCTCCAAACAGCAGTATGAGGATTATGCGACTTACCTTTTCAACATCGCTACCAATAACGGCGGCATGTACATCGAGCGAGGCGCTACCTTTTACACCTGGGACCGCACCGTAGGCGTTGAAAGCTCCCTGTCACTGGAAGCGATGTTCAGGCATGAATACACCCATTACCTCCAGGGCAGATATTTGATTCCGGGAAACTGGGGCGAAGGTGAAATTTACAACGACAGTCGCCTGGTGTGGTTTGAAGAAGGCATGGCAGAATTCTTTGCAGGGTCTACCGAAACCAATGGCATTAAGTTGCTGGCATCCAACGCAAACAATATCGCCAATAGTCAGGGAGACTGGCCATCGCTCAATACTGTATTGAACTCAAGCTACTCCAGTGGCAACTATTACCATTATCACTACGGCAATATGGTGTGGTACAACTTTTACATGAATGATTTCGACAAAATCAAAACCTTCTTTGAGCTGACCAGAAGCAATGATGTAGCGGGCTTTGATAACCTCGTCAATGCAATGAGAGCTACCGGTGAAACCGATTTTACCGCTTTCCTTACTGAGGTAGCCAACGGCACGGTTGAGGGTTGGGAGCCTGAAACCAACTGGCTCGATGATGACTACCTGGCCATGGGTTCCGAAGAAGACATTGAAAATGAATTTATCAACGCAACAGGCTTATCCTCTGCTTCCGCCACTTTGGATGCCTCGGCTATGAACAGGCGTTTCCGCATAGATGCCTCCATTACAGGTTCCGGAGCCGCAAATAACAATGCAGATGCGGCGCAGGAAATAGGCGCGGCCCTCGATAACATTTTACTGGCACTAAGGAAAAATCCATTACTGAATAATTTCAACTACTCCATCGGGTATTTTAAAAACCTCGATTTTAGTACAGGAACACCTGCAGCAGACATCGTAATCCTTGGCCCACTCAAAGATGCCAATGTGCCGGATACCCCACAGCCAGATTTTACTGCTAAAAATACGGCGGCCATTGCAGGAAGCACCGTGGAGTTCAACAGCCTTTCCAGTGGCTACATCAAATCCATCCAGTGGTCATTTCCCGGCGGCTCTCCCTCAAGTGTGGAAAATGAGACAGCCCCGGTAATTGCCTATGACACACCCGGCACCTACGATGTTACGCTGACGGTAACAGGCAGTGATGGCTCATATAATGAGCTAAAATCCTCCTACATCACCATTCACGCAAAAAGCAACCTCAACTATTGCAGTGCGTCAGGAAGCCGGGAAGATAATTATGTCAACCGGGTAAAATTCGGCGCAATTGACAACCCATCAGGATACCAAAACTACAGCGACTTTACCAGCCAGGTTACCAGCCTTGAACGCGGGGCTTCAGAAGCCCTGACTATTGGCACAAAAAACAGCTATTGGGACGGTAATGCCGTTGGCGCATGGATTGACTGGAACGCGGACGGAGATTTTGACGACACAGGCGAGGAAGTCTTCAACCTTTACGGTGCCGGGCCATATGAAACCGTGGTGAGCACGCCTGCCAATGCCGTTACGGGTGTAACTACTATGCGGATCAGGATCGGGTATGGCTCAGCCGATAAAATAGTACCTTGCGGGGATGATACGTATATCGGTGAAGTGGAGGACTATTCCATAGTGATCAGCGACGACTCCGCACCGGTACCCATGGCAGCCTTCTCTGCCTCCAAAACAACTGTTGTAGCAGGAGAAAGTATCACATTCACTGACCAGTCTTCAAACTCCCCGACTTCCTGGTCATGGACTTTTTCCAAAGGTACACCTGAAAGCAGCAGTGAACAAAATCCGGTGGTCACCTATACTACCCCGGGAGTTTATGACGTAACCCTGACAGCAACCAATGGCAATGGCAGCAATACCAAGACGCTCAATGGCTACATCACTGTAGAGGAAGCCTCAGGCTACTGTACCTCTTCCTCTGAAAGGGCAGCTTATGAGTACATTGCCCAGGTGGAAACGGGGAATTTCTCCAATCCCTCCGACTCATCAAAGTACAGTGATTTCACCCACCTGACTGTTGAACTCAGGCAGGGCAACAACGACATTACCCTCACTCCGGGCTTTTTGGACATCGCCTTTGAAGAGTATTTCCGGGTTTGGATAGACTTCAACCAAGACAGGGATTTCGACGATGCCGGCGAACTGGCTTTTGATGCAGGAACAGCATCATCTTCGACTGTAACCGGCACCATCACTGTACCCGAAACTGCTTTGACCGGTACCACCCGGATGAGGGTAAGCATGCAATTCGCGACCGCCCCTGATGCCTGCGGGCTTATAGGTGATGGTGAGGTTGAGGATTATAGCGTGGAAATACTCGAAAGCCCCACCCCCGAAACACCCACTGCGCTCACGGCTGAGCTTACTTCTTTCACTGTAGTCACTCTTGGCTGGGAAGATAATTCGGATAACGAAGATGGTTTTGCTATTGAAAGAATGTCAGAAGGAGGAGATTTTGAGCAAATTGGGACGGTTGCTGCCGATGTCACAAGCTACATTAATGGCAGCTTACTGACCAACACCACTTACACCTATAGAGTGAGGGCTAAAAACGGTGATGCTTTCTCCGCTTACTCCAATACCGCAAGTGTCACCACGCCTGACCTGGCTTATTGTGCGGCAGATAACAACATCTCTGCCAGCGAACAGCACATCAAAAAAGTGGCTATAGGCACCATCAGCAACAGCTCCGGCTACAACGCCACTGGATATGCCGACTACACCGGTCAAAGCACTAATATCGCATCCGTAGCGGAACTGACGGTAACGCCAAACCAGGCCACAGAAGAAACAAAAGCCAAAGCCTGGGTAGACTGGAACAGGGACGGCGACTTTGATGATCTGGGAGAAGAAGTACTTAGTGCCGGAGGTGCCGGTGAAGTGTATAGTTCGGCAATCACTGTACCCGCAGGTACCGAAGCCGGTGAGGTGGTACTCAGGGTAAGGGTTGCCCAAGGAGCAACGCCAACAGCATGCGGCAGCATTGCCCTAAGTGAGGTGGAAGATTACACTTTAAATGTTGAAGACGTAGTGTCATCAACCAAGTTTGGAGAAACGGTTTCTCAGGAAAATGTGAGCCTGTACCCCAACCCTTCAAGGCAGGCTCAATTCTTCCTCTCCTACCCGGAAAGGGCCGGTGAGCTTGAGGTAACGGTTACCAGTACGCAGGGTGTAGTAATACATAGGCAGCAAATACCACCTCAAGCTCCTAACAATGAGGCATTTGCTATAAAGATAAACCAACCTGTCAGCGGAATATACCTGGTACATATCAAGGGTAAAGCTGAAACAATAGTTAAGAAAATATACTTCGAATAACCTAATCAACCTGCCTAAACCTAAGGCCGCAGGAACCGTGTTTCTGCGGCTTTTTGATTTTGATGGATTGGATACCCTCAGGTTCAAGCTGGGTCTCTCCCAGAACTCAGCGTTGTTCATCTAGTGTCCCAGCAGAGTCTTTTGAAAAACTCTGCATCGGCCCTGACACTAACCTGTACAAACCCGGAAAGGCAAAGGCCTCAGCCTCACACCTTCCAATAAAACCTCTTCTTATCCTTCGAAACAGCCCCAAGCCGGTCATAAAACCTGATGGCAGGTTCATTAAAAACCGGAGTCTGCCATTGCACCAAACCGCACCCCTGAGCTTTGGCTAATGCGGCTACTTTCTGCATCATTACCTGACCAAGTCCTATGCCTCTGGCTACACTTTTCAAATACAAACAATCGAGATAGAGGTAGTAAGCCGCATCCCAGGTGGAGAATTGCTTCATCAATGTGGCGAAGCCGGCAACCTGATCTTGATATTCAACCACCAGGCAGTACACATCCTTATGATGAAAAATATGATCCTCAAGAACCTTCCAGTCCACATGACCTGAGATTTCGGCTTTTTCAAAAGCTGCATGTTCATAGCAAAGCCCGATGATCTCATCCATGTCACCGGGTTTTGCGTCTCTGATGGAGTACTCTTCTAGCATGCACACTGTATTTCCGACCCCGCCGTTGCGCTGGTTCCCTCGGTGGCATAGCGGTCAAACTTCCACCATTCAATTCCGCCGATCAGTTCCTTTACCCTGAACCCCAGACGTGCCATATTCAGTGCCCCTTTGGTAGAAGCGTTGCAACCTATGCCGTCACAATAGCAGACATAGGTTTTGGATTTATCAAGGTGTTTTGTAGTCCCCTCAGACATTTCACGGTGTGGAATGTTGATAGCCCCGGGAATGTGCTCCTTTTCATAGCCAAAGCTTTGCCGGGCATCGATCACCACTACTTCTTCCCCATTTTCCAGTGCATCAAATAAGTCAGACGGGTCCATTTCATAAGCCAGCTTACTTTCATAAAATTCAATTTGCTTGTTCATAACCTTTAGGAATTTTTGTTTTCCCAAAAGTATGCGGGTAGCCTGGGGAAGTCTATATGCTGTAATTGAGCGTTTTTGATGATATAGCTGAAAATTTTTCAGTTTAAAGTGAGCCACATTTGTGATAACTTTAGGGTCTGATACATATCGTGACCGCACGCCATAACCACTAAACTATGGAACTCAAACACTTCCGGCTCATCAAAACCATAGCGGAGGAAGGCAACATTGCCAACTCATCAGAAAAGCTGTTTCTTACCCAATCGGCCCTAAGCCACCAGCTTCGGGAGCTTGAAGAGCAATTGGGTTTTAAGGTGTTCCACCGCTCGCGCAACAAATGGGAGCTGACTGATGAAGGCGCCGAACTGCACAAGCTGGCCAACACCATTCATGCAGCCATAGAGCAGGGCTTTCATAGTATCAAAAAAATTAATGAGGGCACCAAAGGACTGGTCAGGATCAGTACGGAATGCTACTCGTTCTATCAGGGCTTACCGACATTCATTCAAAAAATGGCCGCACTTTATCCAAAAATAGAAGTTGAGCTCATACTTGATGCCACACACCAGCCTGTCTCTAAAATACTCTCCAATGATCTGGATATGGCTATCGTAACCTCAAGACCAGCCTCTCCTGCTCTTTCCAGCAAGGCATTATTTGAAGATGAGATCTTCGCTATTATGCACCGCGAGCATCCATTGGCCGACAAACCTCATGTGGAAGCCGGCGACTTCACCGAAGCCCACCTGATTATCCACTCTTTCCCTTTGGAGACTGTGTCGGTCTACCAGACATTCCTAAAACCAAACCACATTATCCCCGTCCGCATTTCTGCCATACCCCTCACCGAAGTAGCCCTAGAAATGGTGAGCGCCAACATGGGCATCACCTGTATGCCCCAATGGGCCTTAACGATGTTCAGGATCCCGGAAGAGCTGGTATTTAAGCGCATTGGCAAAAATGGTCTAAAAAGAACGCATTACCTGATCTCACGGGTTGAGGATCAGTCCAAAAAGTATATTTCTGAGTTTATTTCGAGTTTTGAGGAGGATTTTGTGGGGTGACTTTAAGATCATGCAACAATGAGAATAATATTTTGTAATAGTATAATAGACAATAAACAAGTTGAGCCAGATTATGAGGATGAAATGAAATCTGCAATAAAAGCAGGGTTTCGAATTTCCCTTGTAAACTTTGAGGAGCTAACAGCAGGTAATACAACAACAGCTTTAAAACTTGTCCACAAAGCTGAAAAAAATGAACAAGCAATCTACAGAGGCTGGATGTTAACCCCTGATCAATATAAAAACCTCTACGAAGGTCTTGCGGCAAAGCATATTCAACTAATCAATACACCTGAAGAATACATTCACTGTCACTATCTGCCTGAATCCTATCATAAAATCGAAGGTAAAACCCCTAAATCTGTTTGGACAACAGAACAGGAGCTAAGTACCTTAATAAAACTTGTCTCTGAATTTGGAGAGGCCCCAATAGTTATCAAAGATTATGTGAAATCTGAAAAGCATAACTGGAATGAAGCCTGTTATATACCTGACGCATCGGATAGTGAAAAGATCAAATCTACAGTTGAGAAATTCCTAAACCTGAGAGGCGATTCATTAAATAAAGGACT
>NZ_SMLW01000260.1 GCF_009711405.1 Fulvivirga kasyanovii
TGCTGCTCACCAACAAACCTAACTGGGGACCCGCATATATAGAAAATGCCGGATCAGGAATATACTTAATCAATATAGGAACATTAACATAACCGAGCTTTTCTTCAACATTGCCGATTGGGCTTGGAATCTTGTTTCCTTGCATGGAGAAAAGTATTTCAGGTTGCACCGCTACAGAGGATGAACCTTCCGGAAAAAATACAAAACCAACATGAAAGGATGTCAGAGGATCGCCTTTTACGGATTCATTACCGTCAGAATAATTCAAATTAGCAATATTAACCCCACCTTTTAATCCGGTTCTTGTTTGTGAATAGCACGAGAGTGAAGCTACAAGAGCAGCCAAAAATAGAATGTGTTTCATGTTTTCATTTTAGTTAAAAAAACAAAGAAACATGTTTTAACTCACAACCAACACATAAAAACTCACCTTTTTAATACAAGAATCCATCTAAAGAATAAAAGTTATATATAAACCTCAAAAAACACAAAATAAAACAGCACTAATCACTACATGCCGCTTTATTCGATGTACAAAAGCTATCCCCGGCTATTAAATCGTCATCGGCAGGCTTAAACCCCCATTATCTCTTTTTAAGACATTTCTAACAAGCTGATTACAAACAGCTTTTATCCTGAGTTACATCATGTTTTACCAGGCGCCTGGCATATAGTTTTGTTTCAGAATTTAAAGCGAATCAAAACGACAACTGTTATGAAAGCACTCAATAAATATCTGTATATCCTGATGCCTATGCTGATCATAAGTATAGGAGTAAATGGTCAGGCAAACTATAAGCTGGCCAATGTAGAAAAACTTGAAGTAGCGGGAACATCAACACTCCACGACTGGACTATGCCAACAGAGACGGCAGAGGGGACTGCCAGTATAGAGGTAGAGAACAGCTCCCTCAAGAGCATTTCCAGTTTAACTGTAACCCTGAAAGCGGAGACCCTGAAAAGTGGTAAGTCCGGCATGGATGATAATGCTTATAAAGCACTAAAAACAAAGAAATATCCTGATATAACCTTTAATCTGAAACAAGTTAAGAGCATAACTAAAAAGAGCGACCATTATCTGGTAGATGCAGTAGGTACATTTACCATCGCTGGGGAATCCAGAACGGTCAGCGTACAGGCCAAGGCCTACCCTACTACATCAACAGTAAAATTCACAGGCAGCAAAGACCTGAAATTAACAGATTTTAACATTGATCCTCCCACTGCGCTTTTGGGTACTGTCAAAACCGGGAACGAGATCACCATAAACTTTAACCTTATATTCAAAACTAAATAATCATGAAAAAGTCAATCAAATATCTTTTAGCAATTGCTTTCATTGGCATGAGCTTTATAACTTACGCTCAGGAAGGCAGGAACCTGCAATTCTTCAGACCTGCAGGTCAGGATGGTCTCAATATTTTTGAATCTCCAAAAGCAGATACCGTTGAATTTACAGGAGTAAAAGTACGCATCGGTGGTGACTTCGCCATCCAGTTTCAAGGCATAGACCAGGAAAACTCCATTGCATCTGACACGCTGGTAGAGTTGGGTGACAACTTCAACTTACCAACTGCTAACCTTGACCTTGACGTACAACTTTACGATGGTGTCAGAATGCACTTAAGAACTTACCTGTCTGCAAGGCACCACGAAGAATCTTGGGTAAAAGGTGGTTACCTGCAAGTGGACAAGCTTGATTTTATCAAACCAGGTTTTCTTGAAGGTTTAATGGAAGTAGCTACTATCCGTGTCGGTCTTGACGAATTCAACTATGGTGATGCCCACTTTAGAAGAACAGATAACGCGAGAGCTATTTACAACCCGTTCGTTGGCAACTATCTTATGGACGCCTTCTCTACAGAGGTTTTTGGTGAAGTAACTATTCAGAAAAGCGGTTTCATAGGTGTAATTGGTTTGACCAATGGTAAGCTTAACCAAAGTACAGTGGTAAATGACAATACTGACAACAAAGCTTCTTTCTTCGGTAAATTAGGATATGATAACAATGTATCTGACGACCTGAGATTACGTCTGACCGGATCTTGGTACATCAATAAAGGTGAAACCTCTGGTACTTATCTATACGGTGGTGACCGTGGCGGTAGCAGGTACTACAATGTAATGACCACTATCGACGGCGACGGCAATGATTTTGAAGGCAGGTTTAACCCTCGCTTTAAGCAAATAACGGCGATTCAGATCAACCCTTTCGTAAAATTTAAAGGTCTTGAGTTCTTCGGTATCTACGAAGTGGCCAGCAACAGCGATGATCAGGGAAGTGGCTCATTTACCCAGGTAGCCGGTGAAGTGATCTACAGATTTGGCGGACAGGAGCAACTTTATGTAGGAGGCAGATACAACACAGTATCCGGAGAGATGGTTGACGGGGCACCAACTATGGAAGTAAATCGTTTAAACATTGGCGGTGGCTGGTTCCTCACCAAAAATATCGTGACCAAACTTGAGTATGTATCTCAAAAGTATGAAGGTGACGGCTGGAATGGTACCAAATATCAAGGTGGTGAATTTAACGGTGTGATGATCGAAGCTGCCATAAGCTTCTAAGATTAAATAAACAATGAACATTCTAAGTGTCATATTACTCCTGATATCACTGACAGAACCTGCAAAAACCGAATCATGTTTGGTTATTCAGAAAAGAAGTATCACCATCAACGGTGATACTTCTTTAGGTGGGTTCAGTTGCGATTATGAGGTATCAGGAGTAAATGACACTTTATTTTTTGACAACCTTCCTTCCTCTCCTTACAGCTTTACCATTCCCGTAGAAGCTTTCAAATGTGGTAATTTCCTTTTAAACAGGGATTTTCGTTCTACACTTAAGGCTGATGAATACCCTAGAGTAACCGTACAGGTGCAAAGCCTGGAAGAAAAAGGAAAAGGCCTCTTGAGCGGCTGTATCAAGTTGTCATTAGTGGGCAAATACAAAACCCTCGATGATGTGGAATTCTGCCAGAGCTTTGTGAATGACAGGCAGGTACTTACCGCTGACTTTGTTTTTTATGCTTCTGAGTTTAAGCTAAGCCCTCCTCAAAAACTGGGAGGACTGGTGACTACAAGTGATAAGATGAACATTTCAGTATCTTTGGTACTCAACCACAGTAATCAAAAAAGTCCTTGCTCATCTGACTAGAAGCCTCAAGTTTACGTCAGGATCGTAGTATTCTTCTTTATCTCAGATAGTAATTGCTCCGGGTCGGTCATATCCTCTTCAAAAATCAGATGGATAATTTTCCCTTCAGGTTTATTAAACCTCCTCTCCAGAGCTACGGAATTGCGAAAGATAACCGGGTCATTACTCGGGTCGCTCAGCATTTCCCTGATCAATACCAGAGCTCTGCTATCATCAATCCCTTCCCAATCCCTGATCTCTTCAATGGCCAGAAAAC
>NZ_SMLW01000389.1 GCF_009711405.1 Fulvivirga kasyanovii
TCTCCGTTCGTTGAGCGAAGTAATTCTAAAGAATTATATATAATTTGTCCTGCTTTTAGGATTGCCTTATGATCCTCATCGGTTAATTCATTTTTTGTGTATTTCAGGTCCAACAGTTTTTTCTTCGCCATCTTAAATATGGCAATATCTGGTGTTTGTGCATCCTTAAAGTCTTTTGGCTGATTCAATATAGCACTCGCATATTGCAAATTCAGATTGATTACCTTAGTAGCCTTTTGTTTGATATCCTTCAGCATTGTAACTACCTGAGTGTGATCGTCATTATTCTCGCTCAAGTTTATAAAAAGATTGTATTTGGACTTAGCATTAAAGGCTACCTCGTCAAATTCAGTCTGAAAAAAACCCAGTTTTTGGAGTGATTCATTGCTTCGACAAATATCCAGGAACATATCCAATAAAATGTGATTCAAATAGTATCCTTTGTGAGCTCCTAATTTCTTCATACCATAAATCTTTGATATTTTGGCTAGAAAATCTCCACGAACGGGCTCTGTTTGACTAATTTTGTTATAGACAATTTCCTTTTTGTTTTCCTCAGTTGGCGAAGCTTCTAATAGTTCACTAAGCAAAACAGGATGCGTTTCATAAGTGGCTATTTTACGCATCAGCGAATCATACTCGGTTTTGGATAAGGCACCTGATAAAAGTGCAAATTTTTCCTCCAACTCTTTAAAGGTATTTGGGTTTATCCTGATATACGCCTCTGTAATACCAAGTATAACGGCTAATTCCGTACTGCTTTCTAAAAGAGTTTTCTTTATTACTGCTTTGTCGTCATGATCCAGCAAAGCATTCAACATATTTTCGGCATAGCTATAAGTAAGGAATGGGCCTTCAGCCAAATGATCATTTAATAATATCCTCTTCGCAATTTCCTTCTTGATTTCTGATTGCTTTTCAGCAATTATTTCACCGATAAGTTCAGAATCCAGTATGCCTTTTGTAAAAAGTACCTCATCGGCACCTACTGAAAGACTAGGAGGACCAATAGTCTGGGAATACAGTTCCTTGTGGCAGAATAATAAAAATCCAAGTATGCATGATACTAACTTGAGTGATAGATGTGATTTAAAAGACATTGTAGTTTTGTGTTTTATTATGTTTGGGCAAGTTTATTAATACCATTAGCAAAAGGAAATACCCAACCTTGGGTATTTTTAATCTTATGAAATAATACATTCATGCGAACGCCTCTCTAAAACCAATTTATAAGTAAATTTGCACCCCCATTTAATTTTTAAGCTTACAATATTATGTCAGAAATTCAACCTTGTCCCAAATGTGGATCTCAGTTTGCCTACCCTATGGATTTGTTAATGGTTTGCCCGGAATGTAATCATGAATGGAACCCGGAGGAAGTTGCTGCCGAAGAGGCCGGTTTAGTGGTGTTAGATTCCAATGGTAACCGACTGCACGACGGTGATTCAGTGGTGGTGATTAAAAACCTGCCAGTAAAAGGAGCTCCACAACCCATAAAAGCGGGAACTAAAGTTAAAAACATAAGACTCGTAGAGGGTGATCACAATATTGATTGCAAGATCGACGGCTTTGGCTCTATGGCTTTGAAGTCGGAGTTTGTGAAGAAGGCATAGAGAGTGGGGTATTCAGTAAGCGGTAATCGGCAAAGGTAAAATAAACCGATTACCGCTTACTGATCACCGAATACTTCTGCCTGTCCCCCTTCAGACTTTCGCCCAGACATGTGTCAGTAATTATCAGACTACTTCATTACATGTATTGCCCCACTGATCGTTTGGGAAGCGCATTTCCCTCCCTGGACCTGATAGAAATACACTCCTTCTGTAAGGCCCTCTGCCTGCCAGGTGTTGTTGTACTCATTGCTATAGTACACTTGCTTGCCCCAGCGGTTCATGATCATAATTTCTGAAGGCAGCATATTTTCGGGCAAAATGAAGGTATCATTAAGTGCATCTCCATTAGGAGTAATGATATTGGGAAGGAATGAAACTTTAGCCGGAATAAACCGGACGTTTATAGTGTCACGTTTCACCTCGCATTCATTGAAAACCTGTACGCTATATTGGCCCGTAGCTGTTACGGCTATTTCCGGTGTAGTGTCACCGGTAGACCAGAGGTACGATGTGGCACCCGGGACGGCGGCATTTAATACAAATGGCTCGGCCGGCGCACACATCACGGTATCTTTACCCAGTTCAACTTGCATAGGCGGTACATGGGCAATATTAAAAGTGTCTCGTATCGTGTAGCACTGGTTTTGTCGTTCAACCCAAAACTCACCTGACTGCCGGATGCTAACTGTGGGATTTGATTGTCCGGTACTCCAGTAATATGTATCTGCGACCGGATCAGTGATATTAAATTGAACCTCAGTTTCTGCACAAACCATGGTATCAAGGCTAGCCAAAGGTTTAAAATGATCCATATAGGTTACGGCAATAGTATCGGCAGCAGAATCACTGTCTTTGGTCACTTTTGCCCAATAAATACCGGGGTGGTCAATGAGCATACTATCAGCACTGGTTCCGTCCTGCCACTCAATACTTCCATCGCACGGCACATTGATGTGCAACATTCTTGTTTCCCCATCACATAACAATAAGTCTTCTCCAAGGTTAAAATCAAGCACACCGGGCATATCCGGCTCCCTAAGCCAGGTGGTATCATTAGTTAATAGCTCAAGTGTGGTGCTGGTTAAATAGTTTATTTCTTTGACGATACTGATATTATTCAGTGAATCATATTCGAGGTCGTTGATATATGTTTCGTAGCCAAGATCATAATTGATAACACATCCAAATTGCCCGTCTGTATCAAAATCTGCTATAAAGGCATTGGAATCCCCTGAACTGTTGATGACTTCCGTACTGCCGATAAAAAAATCAGAACTATAGTAGTACGCACTGAGGCTCAGCTTGCCATTGCCAGAAGCTAGTTTGTAGCCATTATCAAAACCACTGCCTCCAACGGACCGGAGCCAGCTATTTTGTCCTTCACCATTATACTTAAACAAAAAGATATCAGCTGAACCCACAGCCGATATGGATTTGCCCTCTATGGCGGCGGTATTGTAATACCTTCCTGTGGCATAGACGTTTTCCTGTTCATCCAGCGCCAGGTTGTATCCGAGGGCTACGCAATTCTGATCAGTTGTTTTAGCCCACTTCACCTGACCATCCTGATCCAGTTTCGCAAGAAAGTAGTTCTGGCTGGGGTTTCCCGGCTCGAAGACGGTACCATCAAAATCTATACTTTTACCTGTAAAATTGCCGGTTATAAAAGCTTCGCCCAAGGTATTGATCTCAACATCATAAACATAATCATAACTGCTGGCCCCTCCGAAGCTCCTTATCCACAAGGGCATACCTTCTCCGCTGAATTTGGCTATGAACATGTCATAACCCCCTATACCCTGTGTGGTTTTATTACCAAATGAGAGTTCATTGGGGGCAACAAAAGTCCCGGTAAGGATGATGCTATTATCGGGCGCAACCGAAAGTGCAGTAGTATACCTGTCTCCCGGCCCTTTTGACTCAATAACCCAAACAAATTCACCGTGTTTATTTATTTTGGCAACAAACATGCCCCAACGTCCCGAGTTATAAATGGTCTTGCACCCAAAGTCCAGGCTTGGTCCGGAAAAGCTGCCGCCAATAACTATATCGTTGTTGTTATCCAGTTCGATGTGTTTACCATATACATTACTTTCTCCGTCAGCGGCAAATCCCCATACGGGATTATTGTTTTTGTCAAATTTCATCACTAAAAGACTGAACTGGGTAGTGCCGATACCCTGAAAAGTCAGATGCCCTATGGTGATGGTCCCGCGAAATGATGCTACGGCGTAGGTGTTACCATATGGATCCCTTACACTTTCAAAGAAGTACAGTTGGTTGGTGTTGAGTTCTTCAATAGTGTTAAAACACTGGGCGTGAGCCGCAAGAGTAGCAGACATGAACAAGAAAATATAAATATACTTCTTCACTTATTTTATCAGGTTTATTTTAGGGGGAGAGTTCAGATGTTCAGTTGATCTGTAGATGATCCTTGCGGGTGTTTCTTGCAAAACCTTGGTAAACACGTTATGTCCATTGACCATTACCTGAAGCAGGTTCGAATTATATTCCAATGCTATAATATCACCGATGTTATAAGGAATTTTGAGGCCGTGCCCAAAGCTTACCTGATAGTGCCTAAAGGCAATTCTAAACATGTCACTTGTTCTGGAATTATCATTGCCTTCCAGTACAAGTTCATAGTTATCATAATTCTCAACCTCAAAGGTCAGGTTAAACTCCTTTTTCAAAGGGACTGACAATACATGTTTTTCATGCTTGCCCTCTTCCCATTTTGCTACTTTCTGTGATTTTGCCTCAGTAATAACAGCAATAAAAAGTAACAGGAACACATAGCGATATAAATATTTAAATCTCATGCTCAAAGATAAATAAATAGTGAATTCGGTCAATTATATGAATGTATTATTAGTAGTTGCTAAGGTTGATGATTTATAAACACTATACTGTAAATAAAAAAAGCAGCCACTCCGGAGAATGGCTGCCAAAACACTACTATGATTAAACTACTACTTATGGATCATCTTTTTAATCACGGTATCGTTGCCCGCCTGCAACCTGTAGAAGTATATACCCTGGGGCAGATCCTGACCTGACAGGGTAAAACTATGGTGTCCCGCTTCTTTTTTGTCACTTATCAAAGTGAGAATCTCATTTCCTTTGAAATCAAGCACTGTCAGTTTTACTTGTCCGCTTTCTTTAAGGGAATAGTTAATGATGGTTTCGTCTTTAAAAGGATTAGGGTAGTTCTGTTGCAGCATAGTCGCTTCTACAGCAGCGTTATCTTCCAACTCTGAAATGTTGTTTGTTAACACTTGCCCTTCTTCCAGTTGTTCGATATCCGTAAATTCGACAGGTGATGTACCATCATCTTCATTAGCCATATTGCCTCTGCCTAAACTGATCACAATCAGATCATTCATAGACCATGTTCTCAACTTGAGGTAGTCAGAGCTGGTGGTGTAAGCTGTGATCACCAGTTGTGTTGAACTGTTCATAACTGCCACTTCTGCCTGTCCGATTGTCTCGCTCAAATAGGTGCCGGTACGCATGATCTTACCCTCAGAGCCTACATCCCACATAGACATATTGAACTTGTTGTTGTTATCCTTAGCCACTACTACCTGTCTTTGTCCGATTTTTAGCTGCTCACTGGCTATGTCCCTGATGCCGACATAAGCGTCATCACCTTTTCGTGTCAAGGATCCGTCGGGGCAAATTTCCCAAACAATAGACTTTTGGATCGTGTTGTCTTGTATAACATTGGTTACAAATTGCGAATATGATAACCCTGCCATAGATACGTCATCAACTGTGCCTGCTGATGCAGTGGATTTGAGCGTAAGGCCACCTGAGTAACTGACACTCCAATATTGCACTTCAAGGTTACCCGTCTGATTGTTTTTTGTAGCAGTTACTAGTCTCATGGAGCTCAGTACAGAAGCACCTGCCACTATATCGGCATCTGCTACAGTGCCATCCCCTTCCCTATTGATCTGCTCGGTTTGCTCAACATCCCAGATAATTACTTTTAAATCTCTTCCGGAAGTACTAACAGGAGTAGCTATTCTGTTTGAAGTGATTTTTACCAGGTCAAGGTCACCTACTTCGCCTGCATATTCGATATCCTTTAAGGTGAAATTACCCGCATTATCTACCCTCCAATATCTGATTTGCAGATTACCATTGGTCTGGCGCACTGCAGTGACCAGGCGTCCATTGGAAAGTGTTACTGCTTTTACTGCTGTAATGTAAGTGCCTGTAGTATAGCTCTTTTGTCTGGCAATAGAGGTGCCATCATAGGCTACTGACCAGGAGATCAGTTTTAGTTTTCCATTGATGTCTCTTATGGCTGTAACGGCTTGCGTAGTATTTACTGAAACTATACTTACCGCATCATCAGTAGTGCCTAACTCCGGCGAGATCAGTTCTCCGACCTTTTCTGTAGTGTATGAAGCCTTGGAAAGGACAAATATGCCTTTGGTATTCCAGGTTTGCAGTGCTGCCAAAATTTCATTTCTCAGCAGCTCAAGAGTGGTAAGCCTGGCCCCACTGGTAAAATTTGTAATCTGATCATAGAATATGCAGTATGAGTACTCCTTGTTTATAACATTGCCTGTTCCGCTATCTTTAAAAGGAAGTGAGATCCAGCCTGCATTGGAAATGTAAGCCGTGCCTATATTTCCTGCCTTATGTACCAGTCGTATCTGGTCTTTAAAATCCTGGATTTGATCTGATGAAATATTACTCATATTGTATTGAGCGATAAGGTTATCAACTTCAGTACTCACCAGGTCAGACAATGAAGGGTTATTCACTGTTCCGGTAGTGGTTTCATTGATCATCAGGTTGCTAAACGTTATTCTTTGCTGATCTGTCAGGTAGTTCCAGTTCATTACCCTATCGTAGAATCTGGCGAAATCCTTTGCGGTAGCAATATTTGCAGGATTGTTATTGGGTCCGTCGCAACCTAATTTGTGGTTGACCTTGGTTTGACCGGATATGCCGAAGTTATTGGCCAGCATACTATTCACTCTGTTTCTTCCAACTGATGCACTACCATCACCGATCAACTCCATTATAGCATTTGTTGTACTGTTGCCTGAGTTGACCATCATGATCGGCAGCGCATTTTGCAAGCTGCGGGTAGCCACCGGTGTTGATCCTGTATGGTCATCATCGCAAGACTCATTAAAGCTGTAAGCAAATGTGAGATCGTTTAAAGAGTAATTGCGAATAGCATAGGTATGAAGAAATACCTTCATAGTACTTGCAGGGTAAAAAGCGTAATTTTCATTGCGGCTGGCTATGGTTTTGCCACCTCTTTCCTGCAGGTAGTACCCATAGACACCTCCGGTAGAGTTAGCACCCATATAACCGTTCATGCTTATCTCCAGCCGGCAATCTGTTTGTGCTATGGCTGGATTACCAGGAAAAAATAATGAGATCAGAAAAATAGCCAGAAGCATTAATCCTTCTACATGAGTCCAACAGGGTTTCATGCTTTGCGTTAAAACTGCCGGGGTAAGCCTGGCTGGTGTAAGGTCTTTCATTGTATTGGTTTTTGGATTAAACATGTTCCGAAACTAGTAGGTAATCAGCGGTTTAATCTCAACCAATGCATGTAACGACTTTTTGAATTGGTGGATTTGGGTTTTGAATTGATAATAAGGGATGTCCCTGCTCTAAGTAGCAGGCATAAGGTTTTTTACTTACTAACCTTTACTTCATACGTAAAAATATATGCTCCCTTCATACGAAAGTGAAGCACATATGTCCCTTTATGAGGAAAAGCATAGTCAATGACGTACATCCCATTGTCTCTTTTATAAGCTTGACTCTGAATGTTTGTAACGCTGCTACCTTTTACAATTTGTAGTTCAACCCGATCTACAGGTCCGGGGCTTTGGAATTGAAATTGTACGGGTTCTTTTCTTTTGGCTTCCACATTAAACGTCTCCGGTGAAGAAGGCAATACGTTTTGGTCTAATGCTTCTCTATAAATCAACGGAGCATTTAAAAACTCGTTTAGGGTCTGTTTTTCGGCCGTTAGCAGCCAGGCTGTATCAAGTGGGTGATGATTACGGGCAAAATCAGAGGGTGTAGTGAGAAAATAGCTATCGCTATACTGCTGCATAAACCCTTGCTTTTGAGGGTCTACCAGGCCACTCGACCAGGTGGCATCACATAAGTACCACCGGTCGTCAAGCTTAACGGCGTTCCAGGAGTGGTTGGGTATGCCTTCCCCTCCCACGTTGGCCTGAGCAGTGCGGCCATATCCATTGATAATTTCACAGGGTATATCGGCATGCTTTGCAAGCTCCCGAATAAGATAAGCATATCCTGTGCAAACTGTTTTTTGTTCATCCAGAAGCTTTCTAAAAACCCGTGGCCCAAAGCTTTCATTCCAGGCATGCAGTTCCTCAGCATTTCCTCTTAGCTTTTCCCTTTGTTTCTTATTCTTTGTGTAGAGCCCATAGTCATTCTCAATATTGCTGCACACCCAGCGATAGATAGCTCTAAACTTTTCCGTATCCGTTGATAATGGTTCTGTAAGCTTTTGCGAGAGGCTTTTAAGGTCTGTCAGCGTATGTTTAGGATATAAGGAGGCGATGCTGTCAGCCTTACCCAAAACATCCATATCAGGGTAGTCGGGCTGAGCTGAGACCTCTACGGCA
>NZ_SMLW01000363.1 GCF_009711405.1 Fulvivirga kasyanovii
TCGACCAACAAGCAGTCACACCAGAAAATCAGCTTCCCAAAAAGAAAGCACCTGAAGCTAAGCCAGAACAACCTAAAGAAAATAAATCCAAAGACCGACCAAAAGCAGACCGTGAAAAAGCGGAAAAAGCTCCAAGCCGGCCTCCTAAAAGAGAAAACGTAAAAGTGAAGAACAGCAAAAAAGAGGAAGAACTATCTTCCGAAGAACTATTGGAGTCCTTTAATATTGAAGTGGATGAAAGTGTAACTTCTTTTGACTCGGACAAAGGCAAGAAAGAAGACAAGCCAGAGAAAGAGGATAAAAGAAGAGAAAGAAAAGACGACAATACCCGTGAGCCAAAGTCCAAAGACAGGCCTGAAAGAGGTAACGAGGACGACAGAAGAAAGGACGACAGAAAGAGAAAAGAAAGCAACGTGAAGGACTTTGACGGGGTAATAGAAAACGAAGGTGTACTTGAGATCATGCAGGACGGCTATGGATTCCTTCGCTCTTCTGACTATAACTACCTTGCCAGCCCTGATGATATCTATGTTTCTCCTTCGCAGATCAAGTTATTTGGTCTTAAAACGGGAGATACGGTAAAGGGCCAGATCAGACCTCCAAAAGAAGGTGAAAAATATTTCGCTTTACTTAGAGTGGTAAGCGTAAACGGAAAAACCACTGAGGAAATTCGTGACCGTGTATCTTTTGAATACCTTACCCCACTCTTCCCTGAAGAAAAAATAAAACTAAGCACACGCCCTGACAACTACTCTACACGTATCCTTGACCTTTTTGCTCCTATAGGAAAAGGCCAAAGGGGTATGATCGTAGCGCAGCCTAAAACAGGTAAAACCGTGCTTTTGAAAACCATTGCAAATGCTATCGCAGAAAATCACCCTGAGTGCTACCTGATCATACTTCTGATCGATGAGCGCCCTGAAGAGGTTACTGACATGGCAAGAAGCGTAAAAGCCGAAGTAGTAGCTTCAACTTTCGATGAGCAGGCAGAAAGACATGTGAAAGTATCGAGCATGGTACTTGAAAAAGCCAAAAGAATGGTAGAGTGCGGTCATGATGTGGTTATCCTTCTGGATTCCATCACCAGGCTGGCCCGTGCTTATAACACTACCGTACCTTCATCAGGAAAAATATTGTCTGGTGGTGTGGATGCCAATGCCCTTCACAAACCTAAGAGATTCTTTGGTGCTGCCAGAAACGTAGAAAATGGTGGTTCTTTGACCATTATCGCTACAGCCCTGATAGAAACCGGTTCTAAAATGGACGAAGTTATCTTCGAAGAATTTAAAGGAACAGGTAACATGGAACTTCAGTTGGATAGAAAGCTGTCTAACAAACGTGTTTACCCTGCTATTGATGTTCCTGCATCAGGCACTCGTAGAGAAGATCTCCTTATGTCTGAGGAAGAACTTCAAAGAGTATGGATCCTGCGTAAGTTCATGTCTGACATGAACTCTAATGAGGCCATGGAATTCTTACTTTCAAAAATGAAAGGCACTCGTAACAATGAGGAGTTCCTGATCTCTATGAATGGATAATATTCGCGAGATAAATATTAAACGTACTGGGTTTAAGTAAACCCGATTCTATTAAGATGCCATCACGCACGCGCGATGGCATCTTTTTATTTACAATAAGCTCCCATGATATACTTTCTTCTGGCTCTTGCAGGATTGGTAGGTGGTTTTATAGCCGGACTCACAGGCATCGGCACGGGCTTTCTCATGATCGTGGTTATTCCGCTGGCCCTTCAATATATGGATATGCCAGATACAGAAATGGTTCGGTTCACTATTGCCAATACCATATTTGCCACCATGTGCTCAGCCTTTGTCAATAACCTTACCATGTGGAGAAAAAAGCAGGTCTACCTGAAAGATATGCTTTGGGTAACCGTAGCCGCAGTTATTTCAGCTTCACTGGTACTGCATTTTTTCGTATTGCGTGAAGAGTACTCCAAAGATGCTTACAACTTTATCATCATTATTTTCCTTGCCTATATCATCTACCGCACTATATACAAACTGCGTAAGCCTTTTCATTACGATGAAGTACAAAGCAAAGCAAGGTTAACCACTACAGGGGTAACTGCCGGTGTTGTTTCATCGGTTACCGGCCTGGGAGGTGGGTCCATCATCATTCCCATGCTCAACCTTTGGCTTAAGATGGATATTAAAAAGGCTAAATCAATATCCTTCGGGGCAATATTTGGTATTTCCTTTATACTCACCATTATTAACCTGTTCAATACGCCTACGTCAAGTGTCCCATACGCACACCTGGGATATATTTTACTTCCGGTTGCCATTCCTCTTTCCATAGGAGTAATTATTGCTTCACCATTAGGCACCAGTCTTAGCGACAGATTGTCCAGCCGCACCATTTCCATAGTTTTTATCATAGTTATATCGCTGGTACTTTTGCGGAAAGTATTTGAGCTCTGGGGTTAAAAAACCTTTTGTTAGCAAATTCTGTTTTGTTGGTGTTACTGATTAACTTTGAAAAAACGCGAAAATTATGAGTTTCTTATTTTCAGATTTCAAAGGTTGGAAAGCCTATTGTGAAGAGCACAACATGAATCTTTTTGAGCCTGTACTCGAGTACGAAAAGGACCAGAAAAACCGTGATGCGCAACAGGTGTGGGAAGGACTGGGCAAAGCCTATGATGTCATGAAAAATGCAGTAGAAACAGGGCTAAAAGAAGATATGACTTCTCGATCAGGGATGATCAACAACGGCGCAAAAAAAGTTTACAAGCATAATCTTACTGTACTCTCCAAAGAATTTCAAAACCTGATTTCCCGTGCACTTGCTGCCAAAGAAGTGAATTCATGCATGGGCAGGATTGTGGCTGCGCCCACCGCGGGTGCTTCAGGCATATTGCCAGGCACCTTATATACACTACAGGAAATCCATAACCTCCCTGACCGAAAAATACTGGAAGGTCTGCTGGTAGGGGCAGGCATAGCTTTGGTCATCGAGCAAAAAGCTTCACTGGCTGGGGCAGTAGGTGGTTGCCAGGCAGAAACAGGCAGTGCTGCTGCCATGGCGTCAGGCGCCATTGTGTATTGTCTTGGCGGTGATATGGACCAGGTGTTTAATGCCGTGGCCATAACCATACAGTGTATGCTTGGCCTGGTTTGTGACCCCGTGGCCGGACTGGTGGAAGTGCCTTGTGTCGTAAGAAATGCGAGTGCTGCTGCCATTGCCAACTCATCTGCACAAATAGCACTGGCCAATGTCAGCGGTGTAATCCCTGTCGATGAATGTGTGGATGCTATGGGTGAAGTAGGCCAAAGTATGGAAAACCGATACAAAGAAACCGCACTGGGAGGCCTGGCCGCGACAATAACCGGACAAAAAATATCCAAAAGCGTGTTGATCCAGGATATTGAAATGCTTCCTGACGAAGACCAGAAAGAACAGGACTAGTGTTAAGTTAACTCAACACTAACTTTTAAAAACAGAGATTACTTCCGGCCCCAGGGTGTATATCAGCACCGAAAAAACAGTTGACCAAAAGGCAGCACTCAGAAACATAGAAATAATAATTTCGCGTTTTGAGCTTCCGAAACTGGCAAGTAATATGGTTCCCCCGATGGGTGTCAGTAGCAATGGCGTCAAAAATGCAACACCGGGCAACCCGTATTTTTTCCAGATCACAACAAACTGCCGGTTTCTCCTGGTAAATTTCTTTCTCCTGGCAAACAGTTTAACAAGCAGCTTTTCCCGCAGCAATTTTCCCAGGAAGGTAAAAAGCAATACGCTGCTCATCATACCGGTGATGGTGATTACAATGGTGGATAATAAACTAAAGCCTCCTGCATATCCCAATGTAGGGCCGAAAATAAACTTTAGCATGGTTAATAAAATTATCGTAACGGCCTTCAATACCAATTCTTCCATTTCCAAATCAACCAGCTTCGCAAGTTATGTTATAACTGTATAGGTGTAAAAAATGTAAACAACAACTAAAATAATCCCTGATACCCTACCCATAGTCCTTTTATAAAGCATCATCGGTAGCACCAGAAGAGTAACCCCGATCATAGCTACCATGTCGTGCTTTATGATCGCTTCACTTACATGAATGTCTTTAATAATACTTGTTATGCCCAGTATAGAAAGGATGTTAAAGATATTCGACCCCATTAAATTACCCAGAGCCAAGTCTGTCTCCTTTTTAACAGAAGCCACTATAGAAGTAACCAGTTCAGGCAAGCTCGTTCCCAGGGCCAGAACAGTGATGCCTATGACCCGTTCGCTTACGCCTAAGAACATTGCCAGGTTTTTTGCTCCACCTACGAACCAATCAGCTCCAAAATACAAGCCCGCACATCCTACTACTATAAAAAATGCATCTTTACCCACATGTCTTGACGGAGCCACGTCTTCCATTTCCTGTTCAAGCGCTCGCTGTGCCTTCGTTTCCTTGCGTGACTTTCTAACAATAAAGACTGTATATACAACAAGAAGGACAATAAAAATGATCCCCTCATAGGTCTTGATCATCGCTGCGTCTTCCTTTACCACAAAGTAGAGCAGTAGCGAACTGCCCATGGTTACAGGCCAGTCAATTTTTATACTGTCAGAGTTAACTTTGATAACACCAATAATTGCAGTTACCCCCAGTACCAGGGCAAGGTTGCAAATATTTGACCCTACTACATTTCCCATAGTCATGTCAGGGCTGCCATCCAAGGCGGCTTTTACGCTGATAAGAAGCTCCGGTGCGGAAGTGCCAAAAGCCACAATAGTGAGACCGACCACCAGCGGGGATATATGTGCTCTTAATGCTATACTGGATGCGCCCTTTACAAGAAAGTCACCCCCTATAATGAGGACAAACAGGCCCACAACTAACATTAATATATTTGGCAGCATGTATAACTTATAATTTCGGTCCGAAACACAAATCTCCGGCATCACCAAGCCCAGGCACAATGTAGGATTTACTGTTTAGTTTTTCATCCAAAGCACCAGTCCAAATGGTATGTTCAACCTTCAACATCCTTGAAATATAGTCAATTCCTTCCGGTGCGGCAACAGCAGCAGCTATGTGAATATGACTCGGTTTACCATTATTAAGCAAATGGTTTATCGACTCTATAATAGACTTGCCCGTTGCCAGCATAGGGTCGACAATAATTACCACCTTATTATCTAACGATGGAGTAGCCATATATTCAAAATTGACTCCTATTTCTTCCCCTTCTTCCTTTCTGTAGGCACCTACAAAACCGACGTCTGCCTGATCAAAGGTTTCTAAAAAACCATCCGAAAAAGGGAGTGCCGCCCTGAGTATGGAAACTAATATCGGTTGCTCGGCCAACAAATCCACCTCCATAGTTCCCAGAGGAGTAGTAACCGTCTCCTTTTTATAGCTTAATGTCCTCGATATCTCATATGCCATGACGGCGCCTAACCTTCTAAGGTTGTTTCTGAATTTTGCACGGTCTTTCTGGATTTCTAAGTGCCTCATTTCATACAGGAAATGATTGGCTACTGAATTGGACTGGTTGAGTATTTTTAGCATTAAAAATTAAAGAAGCAGGATTAGAAAAAAATTAGGCCTATGATCAATTTTAAACCTAAATTTAACGAAAATTAAAAAATAACAATAGATTCCAATCTTTTAATAGCAATATTAATGAAGCCACATTTATCTGACATCAATTTGCTCAAACAACTATGTCAAATACATGCACCCTCAGGGAATGAATCAGGAATGAAAGACTTTATTCTGGATTATGTAGATCAAAAAAAAGATAAGTGGGTTTGCCAGCCGGAAGTTTTTCATGGGCCGGAGCTACAAGATTGTGTTGTTTTAAAATTTGGCTCACCCAAAACAGCAGCTTTTGCACACATGGATTCTATTGGTTTTACAGTACGTTATCAAAATCAACTGGTAGCTATAGGCGGCCCGGAAGTGCATAGTGGCTACAAATTAGTAGGCCAGGACAGTCTCGGGCCTATTGAATGTGAACTGGAGGTAAACAAGGACCATCAGCTATTCTATAAATTCGGCCGCGCTATTGACCGGGGCACCGACCTCGTGTTCAAATGTGAGTTTGAAGAGACCGATACGGAAATTACCAGTGGCTATCTCGATAACCGGCTAGGCGTATTCAACCTTTTAAAACTGGCTGAAACGCTGCAAAATGGTGTGCTGGTATTTAGCTGTTGGGAAGAGCACGGCGGCGGCTCCGTTCCTATGCTGGTGAAATTTATTTACGATAAGTGGCAAATTTCTCAGGGACTGATCTCTGACATTACCTGGGTAACTGATGGTGTGTATCCGGGCGAGGGCGTGGTTATATCTATGCGAGACCGGAACATCCCCCGAAAATCTTACATAAACCGTATCATTGAAATTGCCAACAGCTCAGATATACCCTATCAACTAGAGGTAGAGGCAAGTGGCTCCAGTGATGGCCGGGAGTTACAGATATCTCCCTATCCGTTTGACTGGTGTTTCATTGGTGCCCCTGAAGAAAATGTACATTCTCCTCAGGAAAAAGTAAACAAACACGATGTTATTTGTATGATTGATCTCTACAAAGTACTCATGGAGAATCTTTGATTTTTCCTTTTTGGGTTCCTATTCCAATATAATTTTTATATTTGCATGCCTTTTGTTCCACAGAAGGCATTTTTATTTTACTTATGGTAGTCAAAGACAAAGAGTTTGTAAAATTTATCAGTAGTGAAGAAATCACCGCAAAGATCCAGGGCCTGGCTGCCCGGATCAATAGTGATTATCATGACAAGAAACCCCTGTTTGTTGCTATTCTCAACGGGTCTTTCATGTTTGCTGCTGATCTTATGAAAGAAATTAATATTCCCTGCGAGATATCATTTGTTAAAGTTGCCTCTTACGAAGAAATGGAGAGCAGCGGTAATGTCAAGCAACTGATCGGCCTGAATGAGAACATTTTCAATAAGGACGTTATTATTATTGAAGACATTATCGATACCGGCCGGACGATAGCAAAAATACTGGAAGAATTCAGGTCCCTTGGGGCAAGTTCTACCGAAGTGGTTACACTTCTGCAGAAGCCCAAAACAAATGTATCAGGTGAAAAGTTAAAGTATATAGGCTTTGACATTCCTGAAAAATTTGTGGTAGGATATGGCCTGGATTATGATGGATTGGGGAGAAATTTAAAAGACATTTACCAACTCA
>NZ_SMLW01000498.1:0-1765 GCF_009711405.1 Fulvivirga kasyanovii
TACCGATGACGTATTACTCAACTTGTTGATTTGCAACAAGTTGATATCCCATTTCTTTCGCTGCTTTTGACAGCCATCTTTCCTTCTGGAGATTAACTTTCTGCTCGTAATCCTTTATCCCTTTCTCGGTGTAATCAAGGCCTTTCACCATCAACCTCCAATAAAGAACGGCCAGCTTTCTGGCGGTAGCCTTTACTGCAATACCAGCCCCTCGCTTAACTTTTAACTTTCTACCAAAAGCTCCTAAGGCTATTTTTTTGCTTTCTATCAGACTTTGGGCTATTTGTCTAAATATTTGTCCGGCTTTCGGCCTGTATTTTTTGCTTCTGGTATTTTTCTTTTTCCCAGATTCATGTTGTCCGGGTGCCAAGCCTAACCAGGATGTAAAATGCTTTTCTGTATTCCACTTCAATAGGTTGCTCCCCGTCTCAGCATATAATTGTAACCATGTATAATCTGTGATTCCAGGCAAGTTTGTAGCATCTTTCCCCGTAAATACTTTAAGCAGGTGACCTCCAAGATGGTCTACCTGTGGCTTATTATGCCTTACTGGTTTACGGCCCTGTACCGATTCAATATCATCTCTGACACCCTTGTCCTGGTGGTAATTATTGGCCTCTTCCATGGCCTGCTGGATTTTCTTATCACACGCGCTAATCTGTTGCTGATAGAACATGTACGCCTCATAAGCCTGACCAAGAGCAAATAAACCTGCTTCCGTGTAATGCCCCTCCAATGCTTTTAATACTAGGTGGGCCTTTTTCTCTATTATACTTTTATGACAAAGAGATAATAGCTTCTCAGGATTCCTTTCACCTTCCAGAATGGCTTTTATAATGGCTATACCACTCGCTCCATGAACCTGGCTAATCACTTCCTTGATGCGTATGTTCATCTCTGTCAGGGCTTTCTGCATGTGATTTACATGCATTGCCGCTGTTCTGATGTGATCTTCACGCATTCGTTGATAAGCCCTTATTTCCTTTACCTGTTCATCAGGAACAAAACAGCGGTTGAGTAAACCATAACTATGAAGTTGTCGTATCCACTGACAGTCTTTAACATCGGTTTTGCGGCCAGGTACTTGTTTGGTCTGTCTGCCATCAACCAACCATACATCCAATCCGGATTTCTCGAGCATTTCATAAAGTATTACCCAATATACCCCTGTCGCCTCCATGGCTACTGTTTCTATGCCTTTGGACAATAGGTAATCCCTTGCCTGACGAAAGTCTTCCGTGAAAGTTTCAAAAGATTGAACAGGCTCTCCTTCAACTGCCAGGAATATCTTCTTTGCTCCAATATCTATCCCTGCTGCATTAGCTCTTAACTTTTTCATCATTAGAATTCTTTAGTAAGGAAGTTGCACTGAAAGAAACTTATGACACGAAAGGCTACCGAACGGACATTTTCTAAATCTAAAAGATAGAAAAGTACCATAATTTGTGACTCCTTTCTTCCAAACCATACTCGCAGGCAGGCAATTAGCACTAATCGAACTCCCGGTTATGTGTGCAAACTTTCCTATAGAACGATTCGTCATCTCATTTTGTGCATTTTGTTAAAAAGGTTAAGCCTCGCAATGACGGTAATTTTTAGTGTGGTTCAAACCATAAAGTTTTAGTAAAGCGAACATCTAACCTACTCGTCATCATGAGGAGGTACGACGAAATGATCCCCAATTTCCGGGGCACAAACTGATTTAGTGCTTCAAATTCAGCTTTGCTATCCATTTAAGGGGATTGCTTTGTCGTTTCCCGAAATT
>NZ_SMLW01000498.1:1775-14229 GCF_009711405.1 Fulvivirga kasyanovii
GCTAAAATGGAGGTGCGACGAAGTGATCTCCTCCTTCTGTGAACCGTCAGAATATCAGTTTCCCCTTCATAATCGGGGATTACTTCTTCACTCTCCGAAAGCTTTTGGGGCAAGCTGTACCTTACTCATCGCAATAACGAAAACATAGTACAGCGGACATCAATCATCGCTTCTCACGACTAGCATCATTGAAGGCTTCGTTGAGCGGAGGTAGCTTTATCATGAAAAAAGAAAATTATCTATTTCTAAAGCAAGGGAGACATGCTGGTCATCTACATACTGTTGGTCATTATACTGGCATTGCTGCTATGGATCATTTTTACACCCGTCTATGTGAGGGTGGATACCACTATGGATTTGTATGAGATCAGCCAGGCCGGAACAATCAGGGTATCTTTACATCCTGGGGGAGATGCCTTATTTCGCATGCATGTGTTTGGCTTGCAGGTGCCGGTTAAAGCCAGCGGCAAATCAAAGAAAAAGCCCGGGAAGCGAGAAAAAAAGAAATCCCGCTTCAAAAGATCGGCTTCAGCCTGGAGGTATATGGTGGGTGGTGTGCTTGGCAGTATCACTTTGCAGCGGTTAGCATGCTCGGTCGATCTTGACAATGTGGTGCTCAATGCACAACTGGTGCCGGTGCTTATGCTGGTCAACCGTGGGCCGGTGAGCATAAATACTAACCTCAGCGGGCAGTATTACCTTCAGCTTCAGGTAAGGGCCCGGCTCAACCGGCTGCTCTGGACATTCATTAGATTCTTAACTAAAAAATAAAAAACCATGGAAATGAATTTTGAAACTTTATTGGAAAGACTCACCGACTTTATTCAGAAAGAAGTAAAAACGGAAACTGTAATGGGTGAGCCTTTTAAGTTGGGAGAGTTTGACTGCGTGCCTGTAATGCGGGTGGGCATAGGCTTTGGCAGCGGTGGGGGTCATGGGGATTCTACCAAAACAGGAAAAGGCGAAGGTGGAGGAGCAGGAGGAGGTATCGGCATTGACCCTATCGGTTTTTTGGTGACCAAAGGAGATGAGATATCGTTCATCAATACCCATCAGAAAAAATCAATTGCCGGCATTTTCGAAAAGGTACCTGACTTGATTGAAAAACTGACCAATAAGAAAAAAGAAAAGGAAACTGCTTAGCCTTTGGTAATTGACAAGCATCTGGTATAGTAACTACCTCACCCTTCATTCAGGCCTGTGGTTATAAGACGTGGCAGGGTGAGGTACTGTTAACTACTTTTCTTAAAAGCCGATCCTGACACCTATATTCAGGCCTGCACCACTGGCATTAACTTCCTGAGATGGAATGGTTCGTGGCTCATCGGTTGGTTCTTCGATTGATGTGGTAAATTCATCTTTAAAAATGAATTTCCTTTCAGAAACCGGTAAGTCTTCCAGTTGTTCTCCAGGTACAAGCATCGTTTGTCCGTCTGTAGTGGCCGTGGTAGTATAGGAAGTAATCTCGGCCTCATCACTTTTTATGGACAAGCTTTTAAACTCCGCCTCACCAAATATGCTGAACCGATCGGTAACAGGTACAATGATACCAATAGCCCCCGTGTATCCCAAGCTGAATTTTGGAGTAACCTCAGCTTCTCCTCTCACGGCAATATCAGTGCCTGCTCCACCACCATTAGGGCGGTCTACAGAGGTTTCAATGGTTAAGTCGCCTGCCACCGGAATCAAAAGGCCCAGCCGTACGTAAGGGTTAATCGTTTCAAAACCCGGAGTAAGTAGTATTGCCGGAGCTACGTCCAGTCCTCTGATATAAGCGATTTCTTCAGAATGTGTTGTAGGCGTGTGCAAACGGCCAATCAACGTCTCATCACCACAGAAATAATTAATACCCATCTCAGCACCTATGAAGCGATTGAACATATACCCTGGAGTGGCATTAAATTTAAAACCGGCACCTAACGACCCCTTTAAAGAAGTAACCGTAGCCGTAGAACCATCTGCACTCACAGTTATATCAGTGGATTGGGTAATGCCCGTCAGTCCATTAGGATCAGCATCGCTAAACTCGGTTTTAGCCGACTCAAACGAATAGCCACCACCGACCCTGAGGTAAAATCCCTGGGCATCAGCATTTGATGAAATTAAAGTGAAAGCCGAAAGACAAGCTAGCAGCACATACAAACCCTGCACTTTTATTTGTTTGTTGTAAAGAAAATAATTCATCAGAATATTTTTTAGTTGGTTATGCTTCCTTTAACAACGTAACTAAAGGCTGGTTTATTAAATTTTTGCTTTTATTGCTCAGTACCCAATCAGTAAAAACAATAAAACAAACACTCCCCAAGCCACCAGCACCAAGCACTCAGCCCCTAGAAACCAAAAACCAGAAACTAGCCCCAGAAACCAACAAACCAGAACCAAAAAACAAGTAAACAAGTTAAAATAAAGCTATAAATTTACTCAAAGTAAAAAGAGCTGATGATGTTCGTGTATGCTAAGAAGACGGAAATACTTTAATTTAAGGGCGCTGCGCAGGTCGAGGAGGGGATTGCTGACTACAGTCATACTTTTAGTTATTGCAGTTATACTCGCCGTACTCCTTACCTACGAAAAATTAATCCATTACTATGCTTATGACCTGCTCGGCAAAACGTTGAAAAGGACTATTGAGCTAAAAACTGATGGGTTTTACAGTATTTCCTACGACAGTATACACGTCGACTTTGTAGATAGCCGGGCCACACTTTTTAATTTTAAAGTGGACATCGACAGTGCCCAGCTAGACGCGTCCGATAAAGAAATGTCGCTATTTGTGGCGCACGTGCCTAAGGTAGATGCCGATATCATCAACTTGCTTGAGGTGATCTTTGAAGACAGGCTAACGCTAAAAACCATCATTCTGCAGCAGCCCGAAGTGTGGATAGCCCAGCCCCGGCAGGATGCGGAAAACATAGGACTCAGCAAAGAGAGTGGAGATATTTATAAACAGGTGACCCGGCAGATCAGGGAGTTCGACCTGGGGAGCTTTGGCCTGCGGGAGGCAAAGATCAGCTACAAGAGGGATCTGATGTCCCCGAACTATGATTTTGTGGTGGGCAACATATCATTCCTGATCCGGAATTTTGGCTGGGATAGCGACCATAACAACGACCCTCAATTCCACTCAGACCATATCAGTCTGCTGGTCAAAGACCAGACATTCAAGCTCAAAGATTCGGTACATCTCTTCACCTTTGACTCGGTGCTGCTCTCCACCCGGGAGTCGCGTGTAGAGCTGATCAACGTACACCTTCATCCACGTAACGATGTGGTGCGAAAAGGGAAGGATATAGATCAAAATGCCTATTCCATCGGTATTCCGTCGCTTTCACTTCGGGGTGTGGATTTTAACAAAGCCTATACCGACAATATTCTGGCTATAGGCAAAATAGACCTGCGTTCCCCAAATTTTGCTATGGATAACTTCCTTACATCAGGTAAAAATATTGAAGCAGACCCCTCAACCGCAGAATTGATTAAATTAATAACCGAGTTATTCAATGTAATAGAAGTCACCAACCTGAATATAGACAATGGAAATGTCGATATTCTGAGAGACCGTGCGCCTTCATCATCCCGTTTTAAGGCTACCAACATATTTGCACACGTAAAAAATGTGAGGATCGATACGCTGGATTACAGCACGATAAAGTACGACAGCGCTACGGTAGGGCTAAAAAACTATTATTACAGCATGCCTGACAGTATCCACATCTTAAAATTCGGCAGTCTGTCCTTTGTAACCACCGACAAGTCCAACATAAGGATTGATTCACTACAAGTGTTTGACCGGCTGTCATTTGGTCAGAAAATAGCTAAGGGTGGCGTGATTAACATTGATGCACCCCAGGTACGGGTGTCAGGCTTTGAGTTTGAAAACTTTATAGACAACAACCGGTTGGTGATGGGCAATATCTCCATTGATCGGCCGCGGATCAAATTTCATATGAAGGATACCGTCCTTACATCCGGCGAGAAGGTTAATCTTCCGGAATTAACCGCGTCTATTTTTGACTTTCTGCACGCCGATAGCATTAACCTGAACCAGGGAGAAGTTACCATAATGAGAAAGGGTGAGTCATTTATCCGGTTTCATGGCCTGAATACTTCTGTTGGTGAGGTAATTGATGGAAAAGGACAGTCCAATCTGTACCTGGATAGCCTGCAAATGAAGGTATATGCCAGTAGCATTGACATAACCCCGTTAGGAAATATTACGGGCAGGCTTACCGGTGTTTCGCTCACTCAAAATGATAAAACCAGGCTTACTATCCGGCAGGCCGAGATTGATGGGAACGAGAAGAGCCCTCTGAAAGCATCGCTCTCCCGGGTGTTTGTCCCCCTTCCGGGAATTTCAGTATTTCTCAATTCCCCGGAAAGTGCGATGAATGGACTGAGGGCACAGGAGTTTAGGTTTTTTGCAGACCAATCGCTATTTCAAAAGAAGCCGGATTATGAAACGGAAGGAGGTTTTTCATTTAAGCGCATCCATCTGGGCAAGGGTATCATAAACATTGTTGATAAAAGCAAACCGGTATTTACATCCAATGTCAATTACCTGAAATTCAGGGATCTGGCGGCAAGCGAAGGGGAAGCTCCCGTGATAAAAGGCCTGGAAGTTTCTTTGGCAGGGTCTACCGCTTATGGTGATGGTAATCTGCTCAGGTTTAGTCAATTACTGCTTTCTGAGAAGTCGAAACTACTGGCGGTAAAGCAGTTGTCTGTTAAAGGGAAAAATGAGATTTTAATAGACACTGTTTCATCAAAGGGTGTGGATGTAGGACGTTTTGTCAATGAGAAAAAACTGGATGCAAGGGAAATTTTAGTCCGCAATACTAACATTAAGTTGGCCAGGCCTGAGGGGAAAAAAGTGAAGTCTGTCACATACTTCAGGGATTTGCAGCAAAAACTCAATGAATCTTTAAAAGATATTAAAATTGGCAGGCTGATATTGGCCAATACTACTTTAGATAATCAGGACGGGCTAGTGGGACGGGGCGTGAATATGGATATCAGAGATGTTCGCATTGCGCCTGATAAGAAGTGGAATTACAAAATACCCTTTGCACAGAGCATGACTGCAAAGGTTGAAACACTTTCCATACACAATGGCAAATCTGATGTGACGGTTAAGGGCATAACGCTCGACTCTAAAACAGATGCGATAGCCGTCAGTGATTTTTCTTTTATAACAAAAGAAGGAACCGGCACAATCAAAGTTCCGGGACTTCATATGAGCATTCCGGACCTTTATGCTTTAGTCAATCATCAGAAAGTTAATATTCAAAAAATAAAGCTGATCAAGCCGGATATTACACTACAGCAGCCAAAAGGCCAAGCCTCGGGAAAGAACCTTCTGGAAGGTGCAGCATTGAAGGAGGTTGCTATTGATAACCTTGATTTGAGTAACGGAAACATTGTGCTCAAGCGCGAAGGGAAGAACGATTTTAAGCTAAAGAACTTCTCAGTTAACCTGGAACAGGTGCTTTTGGATGAAAAGACAGATTTGGATAAAGATGTGCTGGTGTTTGAAGGTATGACAGCTACGGCCCCTGACCTGAGCTTCAAAACCAAAGATGGCCTAAATACCATTACTATTGATAAAGTGGCATTTGCACTGAAAGATTCAAGCCTTACAATCAGTAACCTGCGCTTTATACCGCTGCCACAGTTTGAGTATTTTGATAAGAAATATTACGAGAGCGACTGGATAAAAGCCAGTGCCGGTACCATCAAACTCTCGGGGTTACATCTGGATAAATTTTTAAACCATCAACTGATCGACAGCAGGCACCTTTTGATTGATAATGCCAAAATAGAAGTCTACCGTGATAAAAACATGCCTGATCCTCCTGCAAAGGAAAAACCTATGTATCACGTTGCCTTTAAGAACTATAAAAAGCCGGTGAACATTGGCAAAATAGATATTCATAATACCAACATTACCTACACAGAATTTGCAGAAGGGGCACTCCAACCCGGCTCGGTCTCTTTTGAGGAATTTTCTGCCGTTTTCAAAAACGTAACCAACCGTGAAAGCCTGTTGAAAAAGAACCATTTTATGACCATGGATGCCAAGGCTATGGTCATGGGTAAAGCCAGGTTGGACCTTTCTATGTCGTTTGATATGACCTCTCCGGCAGGCGCATTCACCATAGGCGGAAAGCTGGCAGCCACTCCATTGAGGATATTCAATGACATTACGGTCTACAATGCCAATATTGATATTCGTGAGGGCTATGCCAACAGCCTCTTTTTCAGTGCCCGCGCCAACGAAGATGTAGCCTACGGCACCATGGAGTTCAGGTATGAAGACCTAAAGATCTACATTCTGGATAAGCCCTCGGAGAGGACGCAACGTTCTGGTAAATCCATTGCTTCCTTCTTTGCCAACACATTTGTGATCAATAAAAATAACCCGCACCTGTTCAAATTCAGGGAAGGTAAAATCTACTTTGAAAGAAATCCGAACAAGTCACTTTTCAACTACTGGACAAAAACATTCCTCAGCGGCCTCGTAGCCAGCATCGGCGTGAATAACAACAAAAAGGAGTTTGAAAGAGTGACCAGCGATGAGGAACAGGAGAAGTAAAAGTTTTCTAGCCGTCATCACCAGGAAATCGAGCGCATAATTAACCGTCATCACGAGACTTAACATTTTTAACAAAATGCACAAAATGAGATGACGAATCGTTTTAAAGGAAAGTTTGCACACATAACCGGGATATCGACTAGTGCTAATTGCCTGGTCGCGAGCATGGTTTGAAAGAAAGGAGTCACAAATTATGGTACTTTTCTATTTTTTTAGGAATGTCCGCTCGGTAGTCTTTCGTGTCATAAATTTCTTTCTGTGCAACTACCTTACTAAAGAAAATCATGATGAAAAAGTTAAGGGCGAATGCCGCAGGAATAGATATTGGAGCAAAGAATATCTTCCTGGCAGTTGAAGGAGAGCCTGTCCGATCTTTTGAAACTTTTACAGAGGACTTCTGTCAGGCCCGAGATTATTTACTGTCCGTGGGTATAGAAACCGTAGCTATGGAAGCTACCGGAGTTTATTGGGTAATACTTTATGAAATACTTGAGGAGTCTGGATTGGATGTATGGTTAGTCGATGGCCGACAGACCAAACAAGTGCCAGGTCGCAAGACTGATGTTAAGGACTGTCAGTGGGTACAGCAACTTCATAGTTATGGCTTGCTCAACCGTTGTTTTGTCCCCGATGAACAAGTCAAGGAAATAAGAACCTATCAGCGCATGCGGGAAGACCATATCAGGACAGGAGCAATGCATGTTAATCATATGCATAAATCATTGACAGAGATGAATATACGGATCAAAGAGGTAATTAGCCAGATTCATGGGGCAAGCGGTATAGCTATTATAAATGCCATTTTGGAAGGAGAGCGTACCCCTGAGAAGTTATTGTCCCTCTGTCATAAAAGTATAATAGAGAAAAAGTCCCATCAGATGTTAAAAGCCTTAAAAGGGCATTATACGGAATCAGGTTTATTTGCCCTAGGTCAATCTTATCAGGCTTACCTGTTCTATCAACAACGGATTATAGAGTGCGATAAGAAAATTCAGCAGGCTATGGAACGGACGAACAATTATCATGAAGATAAGAACATTAGAAGTGATATTGAATCAGTAAAAGCTCGTAAACCAGTTAGGCACAATAAGCCTCAAGTAGATAATCTGGGAGGCCACCTGCTTAAAATATTTACGGGGAAAGATGCTACAAATTTACCTGGAATCACAGATTATACATGGCTACAATTGTATGCTGAAACCGGAAGTAACTTATTGAAGTGGTGTACAGAAAAGCATTTTACATCTTGGTTAGGCTTAGCGCCCGGACAACATGAATCTGGGAAGAAGAAGAGCACAAGAAGCAAAAGATACAGGCCCAAGGCCGGACAAATATTTAGACAAATAGCTCAAAGCCTAATAGAAAGCAAAAAAATAGCCCTTGGAGCTTTTGGTAGAAAATTAAAAGCTAAACGAGGACCCGGAATTGCAGTAAAAGCCACAGCCAGGAAGTTAGCCGTACTCTATTGGAGGTTGATGGTGAAAGGCCTTGATTACACCGAGAAAGGGATAAAGGATTACGAGCAGAAAGTTAATCTCCAGAAGGAAAGATGGCTGTCAAAAGCAGCGAAAGAAATGGGATATCAACTTGTTGCAAATCAACATGTTGAGTAATACGTCATCGGTAGGAGGCACGACGAAGTGATCCCCTCATTTCTGGGCATACACTGATTCGCAATTGGAATTCAGCTTGTCATCCATAATTGGGGGATTGCTTCTTCGTAAGTACCTCATTCATTACAATGGCCATTACCTCATATAGATTTTGCTAATGATGGCTTAGAAATTATCAATTTGATTAATGTTTAGGATGGCCGCATCTTAGCATCAGGTTTTAAACTCAATCACCTGAGTTTATGGCTCTAAGTAATCATATTCGACAACCATAGCAAATCGCTTAAAAACTGTTTACCGGATTATGTCACACGTGTTAAGGTACATAGGTATTTCACACCAAACTGCTTCAGTATCGGCAAGGGAATCTTTTTGCATTAGCGAAACCTTAAGAAGATCGCTAAGCAAGAGCATTGCGGCCGCTTTTTCTGATGTGCATGGGCTGGTGTTGATCTCTACGTGTAACAGAACAGAAATATATTTTGAATCTCAATCCACTAAAGCTGCCGAGGTCAGGGATTTTTTTGTCCGATCTGTTGGTGTGTGTAATGAGGATGAGAGTCGGGGCTTTTTCGAGTTGTCAGACAATACCAGTGATACCGCTGACAGGCTTATGCAAGTGGCCAACGGGTTGCAATCTGCCGTTGTAGGTGATAAGCAGATCATTTCGCAGGTGAAAGAAGCTTACCAATTTTGCCTGGCTCAAAAGCAGCAAGGCTCACTGCTGGAAAGGCTGTTTCAGGCTGTGTTCAAAAGCCACAAGCGGATTGCCAACGAGTCGCACTACCGGAGCGGCTCTACTTCTACGGCATACTGCTCACTTCGATTGATAGAGAAAGCATTGGGCAAAGCAGCATTGCCGGGTAAAAATCTGTTGATCATTGGGGCAGGAGAGATTGCCCGGGATGTGGTTAGCTATTTAGGGAAGTTTGATTTTGGAAGGGTCTATATAGCAAATCGTACGTCGGATAAAGCAGCAGACCTGGCACAAAAGCACGGTCTTGTGCCCTACGATTGGGAGCTGGTGGAGGCAGGGCAATTCGAGCATTTCGATGCCATTATTACCGCCGTAAGTAACCGCCAATATCTGCTGCAAAAGCCCGCGGTTACTCAAGCGAGACAGGTGATTGTAGACCTGGGTTTCCCTATGAATGTACACCCAACAGTGGGGGCTGCAGCCAAACTGTACAATATAGATGATGTTTCGGGACAAATCACAAGAACAGACCAGCTACAGGCAGGGGCATTAGCGAAAGTAAAGGTCATCATTAAAGAGGAGCTTGACCTTTTTATGGATTGGGTAGAGAAAGGTGATAAGCGCAAGATTATTAGAAAATTTAAAGCTGAGGTCGAAATAACTGTTGCAGAAAGCCTAAAGCAGCATAATAATACCAGCTTTAGCCGTGACAGACAGCAGGCGATTATACAGACACTGAGCAGGAAAATGACTAATAAACAGGCCGCATTTTTAATGGGGCAGGCTTGAGATTATAATAAAACATTGAAATAGTAAATACAGGATTATGGGTAAAACGGGTTTGTTGGTCGTGAATTTGGGTACGCCGGATGCACCGGAATATGGAGCGGTAAAGCGATATCTGACGGAGTTTTTAATGGACGGCAGGGTAATAGATATACCTTTTTGGAAGCGTTTCCTACTGGTCAATGGTATTATTGCTCCATTTAGGTCACGCAAAGTGGCCCGGGAATACAAAAAGCTATGGACAGCGTTGGGATCTCCGTTATTGACCCACGGCCTGGTACTGGTGCACAAGCTGTTGCAAAAGTTTGACAGAAGCCCCTGGGATGTAGAGGTAGAGCTGGCCATGCGCTACCAAAACCCTTCTATACAAGTGGCCCTGGAGAAATTGCGTGCCAAAGGAGTGGATGAGATCATCGTATTTCCTCTCTTTCCGCAGTATGCCTCTGCTACCACCGGTTCGGTTAATCAAAAAGTGATGGAGGTAGTCTCTCAATGGCAGGTGATACCAAGCATCCAGTTTCTGAACAGCTACCATGATCATCCTGAATTTATCAATGCTTTTGCTATGAAAGTGTTGGAAGATATCGGCGAGCACCGGCCAGATCATCTGCTTTTCAGCTATCATGGCATACCAGAGAGGCACTTGGACAGGATCAGGGTAGAAGCGGGTTATTGTGATACATGCTGTAATTGTGGAAATGGAGAATATCAATCATATTGCTATCGAAGCGCCTGTTTTCAAACTTCAAAACTCATTGCTGAAAGCATTGGGCTGGATGCGGACAATTACACTACGTCCTTTCAAAGCAGGCTGGGCAAAGACCCTTGGATAAAGCCTTATACCGATGCCACGATTGAAGAACTAACCAAAAAAGGCATTAAAAACCTGCTGGTCGTGTCCCCTTCTTTTGTGGCCGACTGCCTGGAAACCACGCTTGAAATAGGAGAGGAATACCGTGACCTGTTTCTGGAGAACGGCGGAGAGAAGTTCAATTTCACTGAAAGCTTAAATGCTGATAATCTATGGGTAGATGCAGTTTTCAATATCATAAGTACAAAATATTTCAAGACAGAAATACCTGAATCTGGTCGTATTTTCAGCCTTGTCGACACAGAAAGCGCGGTGCTTTCACGAGCAAGATCGATTTAGAATTATGTTCGCCAGTTTCTGTCTGATTGTTTATAATAAAGAGATCAAATAAATCTCCTCACTATTTTTATGCAACTATTGGTAATTTTGAAATCTTTAAACATCTTTGCATCCCGTTTAACGAAAGCGGTTCCAACTAACTGACTAATAAATGCCCAGGTGGCGGAATTGGTAGACGCGTTGGTCTCAAACACCAATGACTTCACGGTCGTGCCGGTTCGACTCCGGCCCTGGGTACTAAAGCCTGAAGATAGCTCTTCAGGCTTTTTTTATAGGTACAGGTTTTATCTTAACCTTGATTACTCTTATCATCACAAAAGGAACATCATCAGATGAACATATACAAACAAATTGAAGCCGAAATCTGCAATGCTTCCCATATCGTTATCACATCTCACAAATCTGCCGACGGAGATTCTGTGGGCTGTTCGCTCGGGTTGTTGCACTTTATAGAAAAACTGGGTAAAAAGGCAGTGGTTTGTCATCCGGATCCGGCACCCGATTTTTTATACTGGCTGGATACTTCGCCCATATTGCTGATGACCCAAGAACCTGAAAAGGTAACAGAGGCCTTTCTTGAAGCTGATTTGATCTTTTGCCTTGATTATAACGCGGTGAACAGGGTAGGAGATATGCAATCCTTATTGGAATCAGCAACGGGCAAAAAAGTGATGATTGACCATCATCTTGACCCGGAAGAATTTCCTGATATTGTAGTTTCACAAACGTCTGCCTCGTCTACATCAGAGATGATTGTAGATTTGATTGAAGAATCGGGCCATGGGAAATTATTAGATGAAAAAATAGGCACCCCTTTATATCTGGGTATGCTTACTGATACCGGTACTTTTCGGTTTCCATCTGTAAAGCCGAGAACACATGAAGTGCTAGCCAAGCTCCTTGCTGCGGGTGTACAGCATCATCTGGTTCATGAGTATCTTAATGATAATAACACCGTAAGTCGCTTGAGACTGCAAGGCTATGCCATGAGTGAAAAATTGGAAATTATGGAGGATTATCAGGTTGCCATTATTTCTTTATCCAAAGAGGAGCTTGCCAGATACAACTACAAAAAAGGCGATACTGATAGCCTTGCCAACTCTGCATTATCCATAAAAGGCATGAGGGTAGCTATCGTGTTTACCGAACGCGATGGAATTATCAAAATTTCGTTCCGCTCAAAAGGGCAGGAAAATGCTGTCAATGTGTTGGCCGCTGAACATTTTAATGGTGGAGGCCATGCCAATGCTGCAGGTGGTATGAGTGAACTATCCGTCAATGATACGTTGGATAAGATCAGGAAATTGATTCCGGAGTATTTTTCAAAGGCAATTGCAGATAACTGAACCTCTGTCTTAGAGGTAGAGCTTAAAAGAAAATGTGATGATATTCAAAATTAAAAATGATATAAGACCTGAAAATGCTGAATATTATGACATTTTATGTGTTGAAAAGATTGAACATTCACACGGTATTTCTTCCGTATCGTTTGTTATAATTGAAGAATTAGCGCTTTCTAGCAAGGTTGTACTTAGGTTTGACTGGAAAGAGAAGTATCAGATTGATCCGACGGATTTTCTGTGGATCGAAGAAACAAATATTTTATTTTTTAAGTC
>NZ_SMLW01000171.1:0-158 GCF_009711405.1 Fulvivirga kasyanovii
GCTAATCGTACCTGAGAGGAATTGAAATCAAAATCAAGAAAGCCTACTACAGGTACCGGAAGAACTGCTAATCGTACCTGAGAGGAATTGAAATCTACCTCTTCGTCTGTCATATTGTCGTTTGTTAGCACTGCTAATCGTACCTGAGAGGAATTGAA
>NZ_SMLW01000171.1:168-625 GCF_009711405.1 Fulvivirga kasyanovii
TTGGTTTTTTGCTGGTTGGCAAGGTAGTTTTGGCTGCTAATCGTACCTGAGAGGAATTGAAATCCGCTGCGATAGTTAGTAACAAACTAAGACTTGAGCTGCTAATCGTACCTGAGAGGAATTGAAATCCATTTGGATATGAAAGATCAATCTGCGGGTGTACTGCTAATCGTACCTGAGAGGAATTGAAATCTGGCTTTATCGACCATGTATATCTCACCGGTTTGTTCTGCTAATCGTACCTGAGAGGAATTGAAATCCGCCACGCAGGTTTTAGAAGCCATCAACGATACACTGCTAATCGTACCTGAGAGGAATTGAAATCCAAATTTGCCCGTCGCTGAAACTTACGTTTGAGGCTCTGCTAATCGTACCTGAGAGGAATTGAAATCCAGGATATGTACCGGAAGCACTAGTAGAAATAGACGACTGCTAATCGTACCTGAGAGGAATTGAA
>NZ_SMLW01000171.1:635-1483 GCF_009711405.1 Fulvivirga kasyanovii
GTCATGAACGTTAAACTGCTAATCGTACCTGAGAGGAATTATCAGGGGGCTTAATAAACTTTATTGCCATCTGTATAAATGATCAAATAATTTGCTGTTAAATTGGGGAGCCCCGTATGAGTTTCAAGTAATGCAAACTTATGCCACAACCAACCATTCCACTGCAATCCCAGGGAATCTACCACATCTACACCCATGCCAATGGCAGCGAAAACCTATTCAGGGAAGATGAGAATTACCGTTATTTTCTAAGGAAGTATTCAGAATATATCCACCCCATAGCAGAGACATTTGCTTATTGTCTGATGCCGAACCATATCCATTTTATGGTTCGGGTGAGGGGGGAAGAGAAGGTTCTTGATTTCTTAAAATTGAAAAAACCAACCCTCCAAGGGTTCGAAACCCTTGGAGGGTTTTCAATGGCAGTAAGCAAACAATTTTCACATTTGCTCAATGGCTATACTCAAGCCTACAACAAACGCTACAGCCGCAAAGGCAGCCTTTTCACGCCTAATTTCAATAGAAAACCCGTGGAGAGCGACGCTTATTTCACAAGCCTGGTCGCCTATATACATAATAATCCTGTCCACCATGGATTTGTGACGGATGCCGAAGATTGGCCGCATAGTTCATACCATAGCTATTTACTTGAAAAACGGACTAAAATAGCGAGAGAAGAAGGTTTGCAATGGTTTGGAGGAAGAAAGGAATTTGTAGAAGTACACCGGGAGTTAAAAAAGGAGGGTGTTATGTTGTTTGAATAAACACAACCCTCCAAGGGTTTGGAGCCCTTGGAGAGTTTAATTAAACTTTCATCCTGCGGTCTGGACGGGACTCGAACCCGCGAC
>NZ_SMLW01000471.1 GCF_009711405.1 Fulvivirga kasyanovii
AGTGTAGATACGCTTATTGAAAATGCCAAACAGGCTTTTCACCAGTGGAGAAAAATAGATGTTGAGGACAGGGCAGGGATTTTAATAGAATCATTAGAGAGGATAAAAGACCGTTTTTTTGAAATTGCCTATGCCACAATGCACACCACCGGCCAGGGATATATGATGGCTTTTCAGGCGTCAGGACCACATGCGGCTGACAGGGCACTTGAGGCTGTTGCAGCAGGTTATGAAGAGTTGAAGCGGTTCCCAAGTGGTGTTATTTGGGATAAACCAATGGGTAAATACAACATCAAGCTGGACAAAGAATGGCGTGCAGTACCTAAAGGCATAGGCCTTGTAATAGGTTGCTCTACTTTCCCTACATGGAATTCCGTTCCGGGAATATATGCCAGCCTTATCACCGGCAATCCTGTTCTTGTTAAGCCTCACCCTGGAGCGGTATTGCCTATCGCCATTTTTGTGGCTGAAATTCAAAAAGTACTGGTCGAAAACAATCTTGCCCCTAACATTTGTCAACTGGCTGTTGATAGCTACGACAAAATGATCTCCAAAGACCTGGCAGAGCATAAGGATGTGAAGGTCATTGACTTTACCGGTAATTCGGAGTTCGGAAGTTACCTTGAAAAACTTGAAGGGAAAGCCGTATTTACAGAGAAAACCGGTGTTAATTCTGCTATTATTGACTCTGTTGATGATGTGGACAAAGTGGCTGCTAATCTGGCTTTTTCATTGACATTGTATTCAGGGCAAATGTGTACCGCACCACAAAACTTTTATATACCTAAAGACGGTATTAATACACCCAACGGTAAGGTGAGTTTTGATGAATTTGCGCAAAAGCTTGTAGATAATATTAACGGATTGGTGGATAACCCAAAGGCAGGGCCGTTTGTGTTAGGTACAATACAAAATAAAAGAACATGTGACCGGGTAGATGAAGCCAAAAAGATAGGAGGAAAGGTATGGCTGGAGTCACGCAGCATAGAAAATCCCATGTTTAAAAACGCGAGAATTTCAACCCCGGTACTAATAGAAGTAGATGCTACCGATAAAGAAAAATTCAGTAAGGAACTCTTTGGGCCGATCGGTTTGCTCATTAAAACAAATGATACCGATCATTCCATAGCGTTGGCTAAAGAGATGGCCCTGAACCATGGTGCAATCTCCTGTGGTGCCTATACCAATGATCCGGATGTAAAGGAAAAAATAGCGGACGAAATGGCTCTTGCTGCTACGCCGGTGTCCTTTAATCTTGTAGGAGGTATTTATATGAATCAAAACGCCGGCTTTAGTGACTTCCATGTTACAGGAGGAAACCCAGCAGGTAATGCATCATTCACAAATCCGGAGTATGTGGTTAAAAGATTTACATGGGTAGGCCATCGCGAGCCTGCAAAAGTCTGATCGAATTTAAGTTGAAACTTAGCTATATGCCGGGGCAGGTTGTGCTGTCCCGGCTTTTTGTTTTTTTGCTCCGGGTGCAGCTTCTTGTGGTTTTTGTTCCTTAATCCGCCACTATTTGTATCTTTATGTCCGTTAAAACCAAGCATAAGAAACGATAAACATAACTATGAGCAAACTTGTAATTGGTAGCTTTGAGGAGTTTGAAAAATACCTGGGACAGGAGTTAGGAGTGTCTGATTACCTGAAAATCACCCAGGAGCAAATCAATAAATTCGCTGAAGCTACACTTGATCCGCAGTGGATCCATATTGACCCTGAACGTGCCGCTACCGAAAGCCCTTTTAAAAGCACAATAGCACACGGGTACCTGACCCTTGCCGTTGCTCCATATCTGTGGAAACAAATTGCCGAGTTCAAGAACGTTAAAATGATGATTAACTACGGCATCGAAAAATTAAAGTTTAATCAGCCGGTTTTGGTAAACAGCGAAGTAAGGCTTAGGGCCAAACTGCAGTCACTGCTTAATCTTCGAGGGGTAACAAAAGCACAATTGGACATCGAACTGGAAATAAAGGACAACAAAAAACCAGCTTTCTCAGGTTCACTGATCTTTTTGTATCATTTTGAGTAGCATTGTATAATAAACAAAAAATGATTAGGTTTGGAATAGGTTGTGAAGGGCAGCCTATTCCCACAAAAGATAAACTCACCCTTTGCCAATAATAAATACGGTTGTTAATTTTAATTTCCGCCAGATGTGGGAGGTGGCACTTTAGGAAATTATTATGCACAACTTAAAACCTGTCCGGCTAAATGAGCTAAAGCTTGAGGCCACTTTTCTTCTCAAAGACCTAAAAAATAATTCGAGACAAACCTCCGAGACTTTATCAAGGTTTAAGGTAATTCCGAGCCTTTTCAATAAAGCCGATACCCTGATAACCCAAGGCAAGCATGTAAAGTTAAAACATGCCTATCAGGTATTAGCTTTGGAGAGAGGCTTTAAAAACTGGTCTGACCTCAAGCATTTTGTGGTTGAGAAAGATTGCCTGTACCGGCCGCACCTCGTCCCATATGTTCATTCCTGGTTTAAACAATACCAATCTGCGATGGAGTATCATCAAAAGCATGGAGGCTATCTGTTGGCTTTCTGGGGTGATATTATCGTTTGCGGGGAGGAATATATAAAAGGCCTGGAATTGGATGTCTGTCAGGCAGAATGGCAGGCTGTAGCCTATGACTGGGTAAGGCCTATGGATCAAATGGCCTGGCAGGTTTTAAGTGAAAAGGCAAAATCCAACTATTTGAAATTATAACAAATCTCACATCAATCAATTACAGCTATGAAAAATCAAATTGGAAGAATGGTCATTCTGGTAGAAGATTATGATCAGGCACTTAATTTTTATCAATCAAATTTTGGGTTCAATATCCTTCACGATGTTACGACAGATGTAGGTCAGCGCTTTTTACATATAGGTACTGGTAAAACGGATGCCTTAGGGATCTGGTTTTTAAAAGCGGATGGAAAAAAGGAAAAGGAGAGAATTGGTAGTCAAACGGCGGGCCAGCCGGCTTTGGTTATTTATACCGATACACTTAAGGAACTGTATAACAAGTTAAAGGACAATGGAGTGAAAATGAAAACAGAACTCGTGATTACCCCAGAATATAAATTTTTTCATTGCTTCGACCTATACGGCAATGAGATAGTAGTGGTTCAATTGGATTAATATACAGGGTGCTTTAAAAGTCAATAGCTTTTAAGGCACTCTCATCGACCTTAACTAAAAGAACCATAGCTTAATAGCCAACCCAATGACCATTACTACAAGAAACCGTTTAATCCACTTATCACCACTTTTGACAGACCAGCGGCTACCGATCCAGGCGCCAGCGGAATTGCCAACCGCCAGGGTAAGGCCATAATACCAGTCGATAACGCCTTCGATAATGAAAACACCCAGCGACGAAAGCGTATAGATAAAAACGACCAGCACTTTGGCACTATTGGTTTTTACAAGGGTAAACCGGTTAATGCTGGTAAGTGCTGCCATAATGAGAAAACCAACACCAGCCTGGATGAACCCGCCGTATATACCCACAAAGAAAAATACAATGATCCCTATTATGGTTGATTTTTTGTCAGTGCGTTCTGCACTTGCCCCGACCACGGTTTTTTTGCTAAAAACGGTGGCCAGAACTACCAACACCATAATGATAGCAATGATCCTGTTGAAAAGTTCATCATTCAGGTTGACGGAAATTTTAGCACCTATTATTGCCCCAAAGAAAGCCGAGATACCCAGGTAAAGACTGTATGGATATGCTGATACGCCTTTGGATTTAAAACCCAAGACACCGAATATGTTCTGAGAGAAAATAGCGACCCGGTTTGAGGCATTGGCTACTGCAGGAGGTAGCCCCATAAATATTAAAACGGGCAGGCTGAGCAGTGACCCACCTCCGGCAACAGTATTAATGAAGCCCGCGACTAATCCGGTACCAATAAGGAGAACAAAGTCAAGAATATCCATAGCGAAAAATTATACTTCGCTAAACTAATCAGATTCCAGAATAAACCAGAATTACTTGCTGCTTAAAGAAAAATAGCAATTAAAATAAACCTTTTTTAAAGTACAACGTTAGGCATTATGATTGGTATTGATAGTATTACTATCATAAATGGAAGTAATGATAATGACGACCTTGAAACTTGATATGAACAGCAACCTGTACCTGCGTGATCCGCAGGAAACAGAGCTGGGCAGGAGGATACTGGAAGTAAGTATTGAAATGATCGATGAACTGGGGTTTGAAAAGTTCACTTTTAGAAAACTTGCAGCCAGAATAGAGTCTGCGGAACCTTCTATTTACAGGTATTTTGAAAACAAACACCGCTTGTTGGTTTACCTGATTGCCTGGTACTGGAATTGGCTGGCATACCGGATCGACTTTAATACCCAAAATATAACTACGCCCGCCGAAAAGTTAAAAATAGCCATTGATCTATTGGCACAAAAAAAGGAAAAGGACCCCCTGTTTCCATCTATTGATGAGGCAGCGCTGTATAGGATTGTAATAGCCGAATCGGACAAAACTTACCTGACCAAACAAGTGGATGATGACAATAAAGAAGGCCTGTTTCTTGGGTTTAAATCATTGTGCAAAAAAATAGCCGGATATGTTAAACTCGTTAACCCTGATTATGAATTTCCCCATACTTTGGTAAGTACCCTGATGCAGACGGCTCATCAGCAGTTGTTTTTTTCAGATCACCTCCCTTCCCTTACAGAGATCGGCAGGACCAATGAAAATATATATGATATGAACAAGCGATTCCTGACCGACATAGTTTTTAAAACCATAGACAAAGACCAGTTAAATTGATTTGATTAGCCTGATATGAATAATCAACATATTTTAAATACACTTCAGAAATCAGCCGCTTTACTCAAGCAGGATTTCGATGCAAGCAGCTTACAGGAGTTCAGCAATGCATATCGCGATTACGAGAGCAATAATGTGCAGGACTTTAAACGTGACCTTATTGAGGCAGGCAACAGGTTGAGGATCATTTATCTTGATAATCAGCTTTCTACTGATTCGTTTGCGGGTTTTCTGAATGATGTCGAAATCCCAATTGTAGCTTTTGTTGTAAAAGGGAAGGATAAATACCCAGTGATTTTCTTCAAGAAGAAGGGGAAGAGGTATTTTGAAATTATTGATGAGAAAAATGCAGACCCGGAATTACTAACCGTGGATAATCAGCCGGAGTTGTACAAGGATCAGGCAGGGAAAGTAGTTTTTTTAGGTGTTTTCTCTTATAAAAGCCTGGTTAGTGACGATCCTGATGAAGGAGAAAGAGTTAAACCGTTTACTCCATTTAAGAGGCTGATCCGGTTACTGTCTGAGGAAAAAAAGGATATTTCCTATATCTATGTATATGCTGTATTTATAGGCCTTATCAGCTTGTCACTTCCCCTGGGTATTCAGGCTGTGGTTTCGTTAATCTCCGGAGGGGTGTTTTTCAGTTCGGTATATGTGCTGATTACACTTGTGATTATAGCAGTACTCGCAGGAGGTGGTCTTCAGGTTATGCAGATAACTCTTGTGGAGTACCTGCAGCGCCGTGTATTCATTAAAGCCGCCTTCGAATTTGCTTTCCGCGTCCCGCGCATTAAAGCAGAAGCACTTTTGAAGTATCATGCGCCTGAATTGATGAACCGTTTTTTTGATGTCCTGACTATTCAGAAGGGGTTACCAAAACTATTGATTGACCTTTCCTCAGGGGTTATCCAGATTGTTTTTGGGTTGCTTTTGCTATCGTTCTACCACCCGTTCTTTGTTTTCTTTGGGCTTTTCCTGCTGGCTACACTCGGCGGCATTTTCTATGCAACCGGAAGTAAAGGATTGGCATCGTCGATGAAAGAATCCAAATATAAGTATCAGGTAGTGCATTGGCTTGAAGAACTTGCCCGTACCATCAATAGTTTTAAATTGTCAGGTAACACCAGTCTGCCTATGAAGCGCACGGATACAAATGCTAATAATTACCTGAAATACAGGAAAGTGCACTTTAATGTACTGGTACAGCAATACTCATTTATCGTCCTTTTTAAAGCATTGGTTATCGGCGGGGTTTTAATTATTGGTACTATTCTGGTCGTACAGCGAGAAATTACCCTTGGTCAGTTTGTTGCCTCCGAGGTAATTATAATCCTCATTGTGAGTAGTGTAGAGAAAATCATTATGTATATGGATGTGGTCTACGATGTTCTTACTGCAGTGGATAAAATATCCCAGGTTACAGATCTGCCTTTGGAGCGCAGTGGAGGTCTAACTTTTCCAAGAGGCTTTGATACAGGGTTTGAGATCAAGGTTAAAGAATTGTCTTACAAATTTCCGGATAACCATGACTACACCCTGAAAGATATTGACCTGTTCGTTAAAAAAGGGGAAAGGGTTTGTATTGCCGGTACCGGTGGCTCCGGAAAAACGGTGCTGACCAATGTTATTTCTGGTTTGCTGACTGAGTTTCAGGGAGTGGTTACGATCAATAACTTTTCAGTGCGGGATCTTGACCTGAATAACCTCAGGGACAGGGTGGGGAAAAACGTTTCCCAGGAAGACATATTTGAGGGCACCATACTGGACAATGTACTGCTGGCCAAGCCTTACGCTAAGCCGGAGGATGCCATATGGGCTCTTGAGAAGGTAGGAGCGATCGATGCTGTCAATGCCATGCCTCATGGATTGGATACGCCCGTGATCAGTGGCGGAAAAGGGTTGCCCAGCAGTCTTGTAAATAAGCTGATACTGGCCAGGTGCCTCGCTAAACATCCGTCCCTGCTTATCCTTAACGACTTTTTCAGTGGCTTTAGCAGGCCGGAGCGTATGGCGCTGATGACCATGCTTATTCAGCCAGAAAATCCATGGACGATGTGGGTGGTGTCTAACGACCCGCTCGTAATGGCAGCCTGTGACAGGATAATTGTGTTAAGTAAAGGCAGGCTAGCGGCTCAGGGATCATTTGAAGAGCTGGTAAATAATGGTGCACTTAAAGATATTCTGAACTAAGATGTTGAATTTATCATCCATATCAATTAAAAAACGAGTGAAGGAAGATGAGCTGTACACGCTCAAAACCCTTAAAACACCGGATGCAGGAAAAGTACTTGCAAAATGGTTACTGGGCTTTATGGCACTGTTTGTTATTTGTCTCTTTTTGCCCTGGCAGCAAAACATCAGGGGGGAAGGTAAAGTTACTGCACTTACACCGGAGAACCGGCCTCAAACTGTAGAGAGTGCAATAGCCGGAAGGATCAATGAGTGGAAAGTTATGGAAGGGGAATATGTTGAAAAAGGAGATACCATTCTGACCCTCTCGGAGATCAAGGACAAATACTTTGACCCTAAGCTTCTGGAGCGATTGAGTGAACAGCTTACGGCAAAAGAAAATGCTTTGGAGTCCAAAAGGGATAAGGTAAATGCCTTGCGGGACCAGATCATTGCTTTGAAAGAGGCCATGGATGTAAAGCTGAACCAGGCGAAGAACAAGTTTTTGCAGGCAAAACTCAAGTTGACCAGTGACAGTGTGGATTTTCAGGCTGAAAAGGTCAGGTATGCCAACTTTGAGAACCAGTACGAGAGAAATAAGGTCCTCTATGAGGCAGGAAACATAGCGCTTACCAAATTTCAGGATATCGAATCCAAGCTGCAGGAAAGTAAAATGAAACTCGTGTCAGCCGAAAATAAATTCTTGCAAAGTAAAGCTGAGGTGATCAATGCCAAAATTAATATAGCCGGAGTAACTGCAGAATATCAGGATAAAATTAATAAAGCAGAGTCTGACAGAAATGCCACGCTTTCTGAAGTGTATGAGTCAGAGGCTGAGATTGCCAAGCTAAAAAATGAAATTGCAAACATGCAGATCCGAAGTCAGCAGTACTACCTGCAGGCACCTCAGAGCGGCTATATTGTACAGGCTTTGAAAGCAGGTATAGGAGAGACCATCAAAGAAGGAGAGCCTGTCGTTTCTATTATCCCTGAGTCTTTAGATAAGGCCGTTGAGCTTTATGTAAAAGCGATGGATATTCCCCTTATATCCAAAGGAAGGCAAGTGAGGGTGGAATTTGATGGCTGGCCGGCTTTGCAGTTTTCAGGTTGGCCGAGTGTTTCCGTAGGTACTTTCGGCGGTGTAGTGAAGGTTATAGACCGTGTAAATACTAAAAACGGGAAATTCAGAATACTGGTAACGCCGGACCCGAACGATGAAGAGTGGCCTGAGCAGGTACGGCTCGGCTCCGGTGCTAAAGGCTGGATTATGCTTGATGACGTACCGCTTTGGTATGAAATCTGGCGACAGCTCAACGGTTTCCCTCCAAGTCTTTACGAGAATCAAACAGAACAGCCAGAAGAGAAGAAGAATGAAAAATAATATCCTTATTTATCTGCTTTGCCTGATGCCGGTTGCCGGGGTTGCCCAGCCGGAGGATAGTGTTATTTTCTCCTATACAGACTTTCATCAGTTGATTATGGAGAACCATCCCATAGTTAAGCAGGCGAGGCTGTTATCCGACCAGGCTGTTCAGGAGTTGAGAATGGCGCGTGGAGGCTTTGATCCTAAAATAGAAGTGACCTGGAATAAAAAGTCATTTAAGGATACCGAATATTATAACACATTTAAAGGAGCTTTAAAAATACCGGTCTGGTTTCCCGTTAGCCCTGAGATCGGCATCGAACAAAACTCAGGAGAATACCTTAACCCCGAAAAATATATTTCAGAGACTGCCGACTATCGGCAGGTTTATGGAGGGGTGTCTGTAACAGTAGGTAGAGGTTTGTTTATTGATGAGCGCAGGGCGGTAGTGAAGCAAGCGCTTGTTTTTCAGGAGATGGCAGAGTACGAGCAGGTAAAGCTTATCAATAAGCTCCTGCTTACGGCATCAGTGGATTACTGGGAGTGGTATTATGCCTATAATAATTACAGGCTGGCCGAGCAGGGTATCGACATCGCCAGTGATATATTTGACCGGACACGGATGGCGTTTCAATATGGCGAAGTGGCAGCCATTGATACTGTTCAGGCATTCATCACCTGGCAAAAGAGAAAAATAGAGTTTCAGCAGGCAGATGTTGAAAGAATGAATGCCGCTTTGAAGTTATCCAATCATTTGTGGACAGCCTCGGGTATGCCACTTGAACTACAGGATAGTGCCATTCCGGAGGTAGTGATGCTAACCGGTACATCAGAGGAGGAACTCACCAGACTATTGGATTTGGCCAGGACCAACCACCCGGAACTACGAAAGCTTGAGCTCAAAAATGAAGTGTTGCAAATAGATCAACGGCTTGCAAGGGAAAACCTGAAACCCAGGTTGGACGTGGGGTATTACCTGCTCGACCAACCTTTTAATGCCGACGGAGATCAAACCGATGTAAGTCTGGATAACAACTATAAAGTTGGGTTGAACTTTTCATTTCCGCTTTTTCTGCGCAAGGAGCGGGCAAAAATAAATCAGGTAGAGCTAAAAATCAGCGATAATAATTATGAGCGTGACTTTCGGGAACGCGAGCTGATCAATGAGATTAACAGCCACTACAACCAGTTGGTCAATACTATTCAAATTGCCACAAATCAGCAGCAAATGGTGGCCGGTTATAATGCCATAGTTGCGGCCGAGAGATTAAACCTGCAAAATGGAGAGAGCGATCTTTTTAAGCTTAACCTGCAGGTGGATAAGTTGATAGAAGCAAGAAGTAAGCTGCTTAAGCTCAATACAACTTATAAAAAGAATGAAGCTTATTTGTATTGGTCAGCCGGGGTACCTACTCCATTAAAATGATTTTTGAATTAAATAATATTAATTTATATATAATAACGTTATGGTTGGGTAATTAATATTTAAACAATACTGGTTGATTAGGAGGGTTGGGAATTTAAACTTTTGAAAATGAAAAATTACCTGCTTTTATTGCTTCTCTTAAATAGTACTTTGATTTTCTCTCAACCCACTCAAAAACACAGTTATGAAAAGCGATTGGTACAGTTTTCCGTGGCTCCGGGACTGGGTAGCAATGGGTTGCACCCTGGAAGGTACATCAATTATTTTTCTCTCAATTTGACCTCGGGCTATTCCGCAGCTAATGCGCTAATAGAAGTAGGAGGGTTTTCTAATTTAAATACGGATTATACCAGAGGTCTTCAATTTGCCGCTCTTGTTAATATAACGGGGGGTAATGCTTTTGCAAGAATGTCAGTTAAGGAGGTGAAAAAGTATGAAAAGGAATTTGAAGCTAATCTTCAAGGGGCGCAATTTTCAGGGCTTGCGAACATTACGCTTACCAATGTTTTCGGGCTTCAGGCCTCCGGTGGAGTAAACTTGTGTGGCAATGCTTTGTTTGGGCTGCAAATGGCAGGTATGGCCAATGTTGTGAAAAATTACTCCTTCGGGGTGCAGGTCGCCGGTATCTATAATTCATCTGTTAATGCTATGGACGGCGTTCAGATTGCTTCACTCCTCAATTTTACCGGTGGTAAACTTCAGGGGGGCCAGTTTGGTATGATCAATAGCGCACAATTAATAGAAGGTAAGAATTCGCTAAACAAAACCTCAGCGACAGGTTTGCAAGTAGGTCTGGTGAACCGAGCAGCAAAAATGAATGGCTTTCAGATCGGATTGATAAATTTTGGAGGCCAGATGCAGGGTACACAGTTAGGGTTAATTAATTTTTACAGAGGAGGTAAATCTGCCGATACCCGGGACGGAACTTCTATTGGTCTGCTAAATATTGGGCAATCATATAATATTCAGCTTTATGCAGATGAGTTATTTAAAACCAATTATGTAATCTCAACAGGAACCGGCAAGAATTTTAGAAAACTCGATGCTAATAAATGGGTCTATATTCAAAACCTGTTAATTTTTGGTTATAACCCTGATTTTTTGGAGCGGGATCATACGCAATGGGCTCTGGGTTATGGGCTGCACCGGATGGTATTTAATCGATCTGCTACACCCGGCATGAATGAATTTATGTTTGTTAGTACAGGTGTTGAACTGCTACACTATAATAAAGGCAAGGAGATTAATGAGAATCTCAACCTGCTTTCGCGATTTAAAGTCTCTTTTGGTAGCCGTTTGCATCAGAAAGTATCTAATCTTTATTTGTTTGGAGGGGTGGCCTATAATATCCTGATGGCCAATAAGGATATCCAGGTGGCACAGACTTTTTTGGCAGAAGAGTCAACGTCAAAGGATACAATCATTAAGCGGTGGGCAGGGCTTCATTTTGGAGTAATGTTTCATTAGAAAGATTGTTTGTATTGTTGAGTTTACCTGACCCGGGCTTTTCGTACAATTCTGGCAAACAGTCCAGGCAGGAACCTCTTGAGGTATACCCCATAGATTTCTCTTCCTCCAATATAAACTTCGTTTTTCCCTGATTCAACCGCCCGGATCATCTTTCGTGCAAACACATCTGCCGGCATACCATGAGCCTGTGCATTGTCCATTTGGTTAAGCTTTTCTCCTTTTTCAGTGAGGGCGTTTACTGAAACGTTGGTTCTAATGAAGCCCGGGCAAACTATGGTCACCTTAATATTACTGCTATACATTTCAGCACGCAACGAATCAAAAAAGCCATGCAAGGCATGCTTTGAAGCACTATACCCTGACCGGTACGGCGTTCCGAATTTACCGACTAGGCTAGTAACTACTACATAGTGGCCTTCTTTCCGGTTTATGAAATGCGGCAACAGATGCTTGGTGAGCTCAACAGTTCCAAAGTAATTGACCTCCATGAGCCTCCGGTCAACCTCAGGATCAGTATCCTTGGCCAAAGAGCGCTGGCTTATGCCACCGTTATTGATCAGAATATCGATATGGCCGAACATCTGGATAGCAGCCTCGGTAGTCAACTTCAAGGTATCCCGCTGCCCGAGGTCAAGCGGCAGGATTTGAATGTGCTCTTCCTTGCCCTCACAGGATGTCCTCACACGTTCAAGCTCTTCCCTTCTTCTGGAAGAAAGGATCAGCCGGGCACCCTTTTTTGCCAAAGCATAGGCCAGTGCTTCTCCAATGCCAGACGAAGCCCCGGTTATCCAGATTACCTTATTCTTAATATTCATAGCTCTGACATCGTTCAGCCAATCCCGGGAATTATTTCCTTTTGTAAGTTACGAAATCAAATGCATATGCATGTTTGTCATCCGTGCCATGAGGGATACGCTCCGTTTCTTCCCACGCCGAATGATCAAATTCAGGAAAGAAGGCATCACCTTCAAAAGACGCTTTGATTTCAGTCAGGTACATAATGTCGGCGACATCGAGGCCTAGTTTATAGATCTCGCCGCCTCCGATAATAAAAACCTCTTCTTCACGGTTGGCCTCAGCCAGCTCGAGGGCCTCTTCCAGGTTATGCACCACATGTGCGCCTTCTATCTCAAGGCCTTTTTGCCGGGTCATTACAATATTCGTTCGGTTAGGCAGTGGCCGGAATTTATGTGGAATAGACTCATAGTTTTTTCTTCCCATAACCACATGGTGGCCAGAGGTCTTGGTCATAAAAAACTTCATGTCATCCGGTAAATTCCATACAAGGTCATTGTCCTTGCCTATAACGTTGTTCTCTGCAACAGCAGCGATC
>NZ_SMLW01000569.1 GCF_009711405.1 Fulvivirga kasyanovii
AAATTTTGTTATTTTGTAGTGTAAAACTTTTTAGTTATGAAGGTTGTCGAGCCATTATCTTTAACAATTGCCAAAACTCTTGCAGACTTGCTGGAGGATAGCGTTTCAAGCATAAGCCTGGATGTATTGGCCTATAAACTCAATGCAACATCGGGAGATGTGCGGAAGGTGATTGAAAACTTTTCCCAGAAAGGACTGGTTCGGTTAGTGGACAATCAGATTTACCTTACCGAAGAAGGCCAGTCTAAAGTGGCATAGTCATCTTCCCATGATATTCGAAAACCCTTATCTACCTTACCTACTTACCTTTATTGCCGCCTACCCCATCTCAATGCTTGAGTATGGGCACCGCAAGTTTAGAAAAAATTACCTGCTCTTATTTAAAATATCCATTCCCTTTCACCTGTATGGTATAGCGCATGGCCTGCTGGCGACATTCATTTATTGGGTGCTATTCAAAAAGAATTTACTTCCTGAGGGGGATGTAGCGGCAGTACTTAATCCGCTGACCATAGGCCTAGGAATAAAAGGCATTACCAACCTCAACTTTTACAATATTGTATCTTCCAAAGGTAAGGAGCAGCCTGACGAAAAGGTACAGATCATACCTGTCGGCCCAAAGCTGGTAATGGATTCTATTGAAAAATATTGTGAAACTTTGATTGAGGACAACCACGACCACTACCTTGATGCTTATATTCACAAATCTATTGAATCGCTAAAACAGATTCCTTCTGCAACCATTAGTCAGGAGATTCAGAAATATCTGCCGCATAGCCTGCCTAAAATAGTGAGGGAAACCTTTATGGAAGAGGTGAGGCAAAGTATCGGGGATAATAAGGGTGACCTGTATTTTGCCATGAGGCTTTTTGCCAATCAGTACGGCCTTAACCGCTATAAAAAGTTTGTGACGCACATTACAAGAAAAAGGTAATGAGGAGCAGGGCAGAAATTTGGCGATCCGATCAAATAACCATTAACCTCGTGTTACTGAAGTTTCTCTGCACCAGCCCCTCATTTAGATCCTCAATGTTATTGAGTTAAGCCTTTACTAATGCATGTTAAAGGCTACATAAACCTGGGCCACAGAGTTTTTAGCATCACCTATCAGGTTTTCTGCTTCATCACTGTCGGCAATTTTGTTCAGGCCATAGTTATACCTCAGGCCTATACTCACCGGGTTAAAATTCAGGGCCAGTCCACCGGCCAGTCCATAGTCCCACTTCTTGTAGTCATCGCGGTCAAGTTCTTCATATCCATCGCCAAAGTCTCCCTCCGTGGAAGTGCTTACACCTACGAGATAGCCAAAGTATGGCCCGAAGTGAATATCGGCATCATCACCTAACTTAAATGTGGCCAATACGGGCATATCAATGTATCCGAGGTTAAATTTATTCTCTCCTTCAAAGCCCAGCACATCATACTCCGCTTTGGCTCCTTTGGTTGAATAATTAAGCTCGGGCTGAATCCCAAATGCAGGGGTAATCATAAGTTGCGTGTAAATACCGGCGTGAAAGCCTGTTCTTACATTCTCATCTTCCACGTCATCTATATAAAGGTTACTTAAATTCAAACCACCTTTTATACCTCCGCGTGGAGTCTGAGCCTGTGCAAACGATAAGCCTGCGAAAACCAGCGCCATTGAAAGTATTGTAATTCTAAATTGGTTCATAGTTATTAACGTTTGATTTCCGGCAAAATCAATGAAACAACTATGCCATATGCTTCAACTTTATGCTACATTATAGTTTTCAGGCACTTTCAATCATTTTTAGCCTCTCCCGATCCCAAAAAATGAGTAACCGCTTTCCCATGCTGTAGGTGTTATCCACAACTTCAGCGTGATAGTTTTTTCCACATCACCACCAACCATACGGCACCCGCAACGCTGATCACACTCAGTACTATGGCAGGCATGACGTTCTGATAGATCCAATACCCGGAGGCAAAAAGGGCACAGAATACGGTAATACTTCCTATGAACACACTCAGTATTTGCAAGCTCAGGTTGTGCTTCACCTCTGGAATGCTAATGTTGTCATTTTTGGCTTTTTTCACTACCGGCTCCCAGCCTGGACCGGCCGGCCTTACTTTCAAATAAAATTCCCTCAGTTTCTCCTTGCTGGTAGGCCGGGTCATGAGCGTAGCTATAAGCCATATTATGGTGGTAATGGTGATCCCGAGCAGCAGGCGGTAATGGTTAGGTATAGGATCAAACCCCAGTCCCTCATGGATAAACTCAAAATATATGGCTATGAAAAATGAAGCCACCATACCGGCAAGCTCTGTATAGGCATTGATCCTCCACCAGAACCAACGCAAGATAAAGATCAGGCCTGTACCGGCACCGATGGTGAGAAGTATCCTGAAGGCCTGAATGGCATTTTCAAGGTACAATGCCATAATTGCAGCAAACACCATGAGCAAAACCGTGGAAAGCCGCCCCAGGTTTACCATTTCTTTATCGGAGGCTTCGGGATTGATAAACCTCCTGTATACATCATTGACCACGTAAGAAGAGCCCCAGTTGAGGTGTGTGGAAATGGTTGACATAAAGGCCGCAATCAATGAAGCGATAACCACACCTAACAGACCGTGCGGCAAATAGGTAAGCATAGCCGGATAGGCCAGGTCATGCTGCACAATGCCCGGCTCAAGGTGAGGGAAGGCGGCCTGAATGGATTCCAGCGTAGGAAATACCACTATAGAGGCCAGGGCTATGATGATCCACGGCCAGGGTCGCAGGGCATAGTGTGCTATGTTGAAAAATAAGGTTGCCCCGATGGCATGCTGCTCATTTTTGGCAGACAGCATCCTTTGTGCGATATATCCTCCTCCTCCCGGCTCGGCACCGGGATACCATACACTCCACCACTGCACCGCAAGCGGTATGATAAACAAGGGGATCAGGGTTTCAGTATCATTAAAATCAGGCAGGATATTCAGCTTGGGGATCACTGCCTCATGTGACAACATATTGGCCATACCGCCTACTTCAGGCAGGTTTACAATAACGTACGATGCCCACACAGAGCCGATCATGGCAATGATGAACTGGACAAAGTCGGTGATCAAAACCCCTTTTAGTCCACCCAAAGAACTGTAAATCACCGTAACCACGGAAGCAATCAGAAGGGTCTGGACCGGTGAAAGGTTAAGCAGCACCCCTCCTATCTTAATGGCTGCAAGGCAAACCGTGGCCATGATCATGATGTTGAAAAACACGCCGAGGTAAACGGCACGGAACCCCCGAAGGAAAGCCGCGGCACGACCGCTGTACCTGAGCTCATAAAACTCAAGATCGGTGAGCACCTCGGACCTTCGCCAGAGTTTGGAGTAAACAAATACGGTAAGCATACCGGTGAGCAGAAATGCCCACCACTCCCAGTTGCCGGAAACACCATTCTGACGGACAATGTCAGTGACCAGGTTTGGGGTATCGGCAGAAAATGTGGTAGCCACCATGGATACACCCAGTAACCACCAGGGCATGTTGCGCCCCGACAAAAAGAATTCGGATACACTGGAGCCGGCCTGACGGGCAACTACTATTCCTATTACCAACGAGATTACAAAAAATGCAACTACGGAGATCCAGTCAATGGTTTCTAAAATCATGAATAGGGGATATTAAACTTTGATAATAATATTTCTTTTGTACAAAACCCATGTAGGGACAAACATCAATAAGGTAAAGAGCAGGGCGTATATGAAGGAGGAAAAGTAAGCATCACCAATCACTGACGTCACCCCACCGTAGAGCCACTCCTGGAGGCTTCGCCCTTCTGATACCGGTATGGCGACCAGTAAACTGGCCAGCAGCATAGACAGCACGTAAACAAAAATGGCATTCATCCCAAAGGCTTTAAAGGGCTCCCAGTATTTGCTTCGGTGCATTTTTACGTCGAGTAACCAGTACAGGAATGCCAAAAAATGTATGGCTATACCTCCTGTATACAGCACATAGGAGCTGGTCCACAGGCTTTTGTTGATAGGAAAGAACAGGCTCCAGAAAAGGGCTGCCACTATCAGCAGGTTTGCTGAAACAAATAGCCTGATGAGCTTCTCTTCCCTGCTCAGATCTGCTCTGCTGATCAATTGACCGGTGAGCATGCCTGTTATTCCTGTAACAATAGCCGGAAGTGTGCTTAGTACTCCTTCGGGATCCCAAGTTTTGGTCACTGTCCACATATGCCCTTGCAGGAGCAGCGAATCTACCCATGCCGCAAGATTGGCGCCCCGTTCGAGGCTGCCGGTACTTACTCCCGGTACAGGTATAATAAGGAACATGAGCCAATAAACAACTAAAATAATACCTCCGATTGCTATCTGTGTCCTGCGGTTGGTTTTCAGGAATATAATGGCACAAACGAGGAATACAACGGCGATTCTCTGGAGGACACCGGGTATTCGCAGTTCGTAAAGGTCAAAGTACGGGAACGCATTCAGGAAAAGCCCGATGAGAAAGAGGACGATGCTCCTCCTGACCACGTTAAGGATTACCTTCTTATGGTTTTCTGGCTGATTGGCCACACGGCCTAATGAGAGGCAAATGGCAACACCTACTATGAACAGGAAAAATGGAAATACCAGGTCAGTAAGTGTACAGCCATGCCAGCTCGCGTGTAGTAACGGAGGATATACCGCAGACCATGACCCCGGATTGTTGACCACGATCATGGCTGCTATGGTTATTCCCCGGAACACGTCCAAAGAAAGTAATCTGCTACTCTTGCTCAAATGAAGTCCGCTCCTTAAAATTTTTGTCTACAAGTACCAATTTGGCAAACCCCGCCGGCATATGAAAAACGGGAAGGTTCATATAGTCAAAATAGCGGTACTGCTGATATACATCGTCCCTGTCATTTACACAAAGGTCAATGCCCATCACCAGCTCATCTTTGGGTGCCTTGCCTATCTCCTTCCAGCTTATGGCCACTTCTACCTGGTAGCCCTGGTCTTTATCGGAAGGGTCGTTTACCGTACCCGATACTTTTACTGCGGTTTTGGCATTGCCATTCCAGCCGTTGTTGTACTCGCCATTTTTTAAACTTCCACGGTCATCTATGATGGCATTCAGCACGTTGACATGGTACGCCAGATCATCATCTTTCCACTCTTTACTTCGGTCAAAATCGGTATCGAGCAGGAACTCTATGCCATCGTCCATATGCAGACCTTCTTTGTCGCGCGAATTGGCCAAAGCCTGCAAATTAGAATTATCAACTTTAAAGGCAAAGTACAGGTTCTTTTTATCCCATTTGATGGCGAAGTGGCAGGTATCGTTCCAGTTCAGGTGTTTGGCAGGAACGAAATAGTTCCAGGTTACATCGTTCCAGTCAGAAAAATCACCGTCTACAGTAACATTGTTTTCTGCCCGGTAAGCTGCCAGCACACCGGCCTTGCTCTTAACCAATTGCTTGATGGAATTCACCACCTGCAGGTCAGTTCTTCCACCCTGCTCCCGGCTTTGCTCCAGTTTGGCCAGGGCACTGTGATAGCTATTGAGCTGGCTCATGATATCTCCTTCCTGCAACTCGCCTTCCAGGGCATCCAGACCGATTTTGGCTATGGCAGACAAGTTGGCGGAAAGGTCTTTGATCGACCAGAGTACAGGAGATCTAGCAATCACAGGCGCTAATTTCTCATGGTTAGCACTCCATAGTTGAAGCCACGTCTTAATTCCTTCTTCGGCTTCGCTATTGCCATTCAGATAGTCTGTCACCAACCGGTTGAATACCCTTGCGTCCGGTGCATCAGCAATGGCCGCATCGGCAAAAAGCACGAACGGTGAGTAAGTTTTATATACTGCTCCCCCGGGGTTTCTTCGGTAGCCTTTCAGTGGCTCTACCACATTAGACAGCACTTTGAGGGCTTCTATATCAGCTTGCTGAGTGAGGTTCCGCAGTATTACATCGCGGTTCCTGATATGGGTAAGTCCATGTTCTTCAAGCAAAAAGCTGATCTCTCCCATTCTTTCATACATGCTTTCAACATCCCTTAACTCAGCCGGTGACCATAAGCGCTCTGCAATGGCAGCAGTCCTTGGCCAGATCCTGGAGTCGATGGTTGTCGGGGTTACCAGTTCGCTCCACATGGTAGCCTCGCCGCCCAGCACATTCTTCTTTTGCTCGTCTGTAAGCGTGGAATTTGCGGGTATGGGATCGTTGAGGTAATGCTTGTAAGCTGGCTTCATCAGGTCAATATAGTATCCATTGGAAAGGATGGTTTTGTAGCCCTGGCTTGCAGCCTTGGCAAGTCCCTCCTGACCTCTCCATGAATGTATGATGGCTGTTTTTGGCAGATCAGGCTGCAAAATTTCGTCCCAACCGACCATTTTTTTATTCTGCTTGTCCAGCACTTTCAATAAGCGTTTATTGAAGTAGGTCTGCAGCTCATGGTTGTCCTTTATGCCATGTTTTTTCATGAATTTCTGAATATCCTGGTTCTGGTCCCAGTGGTGCCCTTCATTTTCATCTCCACCGATATGAAAATAAGGATCAGGGAACAGGTTGGACATCTCAACAAAGAGATTGCCAAGCACCTCATAGGTCTTTTCAATCGTCGGGTTCAGCGTAGGATCAAAAATACCGGAGTTCCTTTCTATGGAATACGGGCCGGGGGCACTGGCCAGCTCGGGAAATGCCACCAGCCAGCTTGTAGCATGGCCGGGCACGTCAAATTCCGGATAGACCCTGATGCCCAGTTCATCGGCATAGCGAATGATCTCCTTGATTTCCTGCTGGGTAAAATATTTACCATCAGAAGCTTTTTCATGCAGTTGGGGATAAACTTTGCTCTCCACCCTAAAACCCTGATCATCAACCAGGTGAAGATGAAGCACATTCATTTTCACTGCAGCCATACCATCAAGGTTTCGCTTGATAACGTCTATGGGCTGGAAGTGACGCGCTACATCTATCATTATGCCTCTCCACGGGAAGCGTGGCTGGTCGTTGATTTCAACAGCCGGGAAGTAGTATCCTTCATCATCAGCCTTAAGTAGTTGGAGAAGTGTTTCCATACCACGTATGGCTCCTATGTCATTGGCTGCGGAGAGTATGATCTGATTATCTCCTACTGTTAATTCGTAGGATTCATCTTCACCAAACCTGACCTCTCCGGGGCGCTGTGTTTTAATCACCAAACCCGCTCCTGCTTTTGCCTCCGGGGTTACGAATTCCTGGGTAAAGAAAAAGCCTGTTTTCCTGTCCAGCCTCCGTAGCATCCGGGTGGCCTGGGCAAATAGCCTGTCATGGGCTTTACCCTCATGAGCAATGGTAAAATCTTTATTTAACCTGAACTTGCCTTCCTTAATCTCCACACTGGCCGGATAAGGCATAAGCACCAGGTCGTCATGGGTGACGCTATCTGTGCCTGAGAAACCTAACCCAGAACCCAGACACAGTAACATCACGATTAAACTCCGTTTTATTTTCATCAATACTTCAGTCTACATTTAAAATTTATACCTCTTAAAGCCTTCTATCGCCTCATACTCCGGCAAGCCAAGCTTATCGTAAAGCGTTGCCGTAGCATGGTTCCTATCCTCCGCACGCATCCAGAACTCCCTGGGGTCGGAGCCTGGGAAGAGGGCTGTATCTTTTTGCGACTGGTGCTTAAATATCGCTTTGCGTTTTCTGGTTAGTTCGCCAGGGCTCAGGGGCACTGCCATTTCTATATCATTGGTATCCCACTCCTGCCATGCACCTCTGTAGAGCCATACCCAGCAGTCTTTCATCCACTCTTCTTCCTTCATGCGCTCTATGGCTTCGAAAATTGCGGTGAGACAAACACGGTGTGTACCGTGCGGATCAGAAAGATCCCCGGCAGCATATACCTGGTGAGGCTTTATCTCCCTCATCAGGTCCATGATGATGGAAATATCTTCTTCACTCAAAGGTTTCTTTTTGACCAATCCGGTCTCGTAGAAAGGCATGTCCAGAAAGTGGGCTTTATCATCGGTCAGCCCTACATAACGGCAGCCGGCTTTGGCCTCTCCTCTTCGAATCAATCCTTTAATGGCCTGTACCATTTTGCTGTCCACATCGCCGGGCTTTTTGTTTTTGATCGTCTCTACGATGTTCTGATAAATGCCTTTACCATCCTGGTTGCTGATATCATATTCGTCATTAAAATCCCGGAAGAAATCTGCAAAACGGATTACATCTTCATCAAAAACGGCAATGTTTCCTGACGTCTGGTAGGCTACATGTACGTCATGCCCCTGGTCTACCAGCCTGATAAAGGTACCCCCCATGGAGATTACGTCATCATCAGGGTGCGGACTAAAGATCAGCACGCGTTTTTTAGCAGGATTGGCTCTCTCAGGCCTGTGGGTATCATCTGCATTGGGCTTACCACCGGGCCAGCCGGTAATGGTATGCTGCAACTCATTGAATATCTGAATATTAATATTGTAAGCCGGGCCATGCTCTGCTACCAGGTCGCTCATGCCATGATCATTATAATCACGGTCGGTGAGCTTGAGTATGGGTTTTTCCAATTTCAGGCTTAACCATATCACTGCTTTTTTAGCCAGATAATTGTCCCACTTGCATGTCCTGACCAACCAGGGCGTTTTTTCCCGAATAAGCTCTGCTGCAGACCCGTCATCAAGTACCAGCGTGGCGTTGGGGTGGCTTTGGAGATAGGTGGCGGGCACGCTATCTGAAATTTCGCCTTCCACGGTTCGGGAGATGATCTTGGCTTTGCCTTCTCCCCAGGCCATCAGTATAATACGTTTTGCCTGCATAATAGTGCCTACTCCCATAGTGATGGCCCTTCTCGGCACATTCTCTTCACCGAAGAAATCACTGGCGGCATCCAGGCGGGTAATGTGGTCAAGGGTGATCAGCCTGGTTTTGGAATTGATATGAGATCCCGGCTCGTTAAAACCTATGTGCCCTGTTCTTCCGATACCAAGGATCTGCAAATCTATTCCTCCCAGGTCTTTGATCATTTGTTCGTATTGCTGACAAAAAGACTCCACCAATTCATAAGGGAGTGTTCCGTCAGGTATGTGAATATTTTCCCTGTCAATGTCTATGTGGTCAAATAAGTACTCATTCATAAACCTGACATAGCTTTGCAGCGCATCAGGTTCCATGGGAAAGTACTCATCCAGGTTGAATGTGATTACATTTTTAAAACTTAAGCTTTCCTCTTTATGTAGCCTTACCAGTTCATTGTACACTGAAGTAGGTGAAGACCCTGTAGCCAGCCCAAGCACACAATGCTCTCCTGCGGCCTGCTTCTTCCTGATCAGCTCGGCTATCTCGTGGGCTATGGCCAGTGAGGCTTGTGTAGAGTTATCAAAAATCTCGGTATGTATTTTTTCAAACTTTGTTTTTTCCGTTAACCCGACAGGTTGGTGTGCCAGGCTTCTATGTTCTTCCAGTGTTTTTGCCATTTCTTTAGTTTTATTAATTTACAATTACCATCTGATCTTCAAGATGCTCCCATACCAGTGCTCCTCCTCCCAAAACGGCCATTTCATCATCTTTCAGGGCCGATGGAAGCAGTACAACAGGGTCCGGATAGGTGTTATAAAGGTATTTTTTGATGCTTTCGAGTGTAGGGTCGAGCAATAACGGACCTGCATTGGCTACGCCTCCTGCAAGAAAAATTGCTTCGGGGTTAAACATTGCCACCATATCTGCCAGTTTGTACCCCAGGATATCGCCGGTAAACTCCAGCACCAGCGAGGCCATTTTGTCTCCGTTGAGAGCCTCCTGACCTATTATCGTGGGACTCAACTGCCCCGCAGGTATAGACCTCAAAGAAGAGTCTTCTTCATACTTTGACAGCAGTTTCATAGCTGTTCGCACTATGCCTTTGGCAGAAACGTAAGCCTCAAGACAGCCTTGTTTACCACACTGACACTCGCGGCCACCGATCTTGGCTGAGGTATGCCCCAGCTCTCCGGCCACATCATTCTGGCCATGCACAAGGGTTCCGGACATGTAAATGCCACACCCCAGGCCGGTGCCAATAGTAACAGAGAGGAAATTGTTCATGTGTTTGGCTGCTCCAAACTCCTTCTCTCCTACAGCAGCCAAGTTGGCATCGTTGGTAACGATTACCGGTACATTAAAATAGTTTTGCAAATAGCCGCGAAGGTCAACCGGACTCTTCCAAAGCAGGTTGGCAGCACCTTCCACGAGGCCTGTAAAGTAATTGGCCTTTGGCGCTCCTATGCCAATGCCCAAAATCTCGCCAGACTGTCCAAGATCGGCTACCAACTGATTGATATTGCTGCTCAGGGCTTCAAGGAAAGCTTGTCCGTCAGGGAAATCTCGCGTCGAAAACCTGGCTTTGGACAGGATCTGCCCATCGCGGGTAACTGCCCCCAATTTTGTGCTTGTGCCTCCTACGTCTATACCTACTGCTATGGCCATTTGACTTTGTTTCTATATTGTTTTTTTAATTCCTGTTTCACTTGTCAACAGGCAAGAACTGCCCACCCCTGGTGTATTTTCAGGGTTACACTGAGTGGCTGAATAGAATCTTTTCAGATATCTATTCAGCTTACTCAATGCGACAAGGAATACTTTGTTACTGATTTATCAGTCTACGTCCCACCAGACACTGGTTGTCATCAAGTCTGGCTTGCCTCCGTTAGCTGCTGCCACATTATCAGCATTTAAGGTCAGCTCGGAAGTTGGGTACACCAGCCTGGAAGGCACACTGCCATCGGTTATGTTGGACAGGTATTGTGTGCCAACCTGATCAGGGATCAAATTGGTCCTTCTTACCAGTGCCCATGCTTCATATCCATTGTTTAGCAATGCCAGCCAACGCTGTCTCCATACTTTCTCAAGGTTTTCCGCAGTACTTCCTGAAAGAGATGCTATAGGCTCGGTAGTGATAAAATTGTCAGCATCAGCTTCATCAACTCCGGCATAGCTCATATGGGCTTTTATGCCTGACTGATAGAGACTTTCCGCATCACCGGCAAAGCCCAGCAATGCTGCTTCCGCTTGAAGGAAGTATGATTCTGCTGCCGTGATGATGTAAGCAGGAACGGGATCATTCTTTTCTTCGCCTCTCAGCAATCCTGTGGGTTTTGATACGTAACCGTATTTCGGAGGTGCCACAAGGTTAGGCTCAAGTCCTGTATATACGCCTGGCACACTGTCCGGCTCCATAGCTATTTTTTCAAGTCTCGGGTCATTGTTGTCTTGCAGGATGTTCACCACCTTATCACTCAATACCCAGCGGGCCTGATTGTATTCAAATGAAAACCATACATCTTCATGTCCACCCATCAACTCATTAGGATCGCTCAGGAAAAGTCCTTCCTGGGCTCTGTGGAAAACCGCTTCGTTGCTCTCATCAATTAAAGGATTAGCCAAAGCGTCGGTGATCACACCGTTTATGAACGCACCTTCTCCGGCGGCCTCAAATGCGTCCCTGGAGCGCAGTGCCATTCTTAGCCTGAGCGTGTTGGCAAATGCTATCCAGTTGGCAGGACTGCTTTGGTAAAGAAAGTCACCTGTTGAAAATGAAAGTTCAGATGCTCCCTGTAACACATCCATCTGAGCGCCAAGGTCTTCTATAATCGTTTTGTATATGTCCTTTTGAGCATCGTAAGTAGGTTTATAAGCAACCTCTGTGCGCGGCTTGGCTACATCCGTATAGGGTATATCACCGTACATGTCGGTCATTTTCTGATAGAACCATCCTGAAATGATCTTCACCACGGCCACTTCTTCTTTGTCCTCTTCAGGGTCCAAAAGCTCACGAAGGGCATTAAGGTGACCGGCTACTTTTATGTTGGATGATTCCCACACGTTATCAGTCCAGCCCTGATTGTTGGTATAGGCTGTACCGGGAAACCATGCCATATCGGCAAAGTTGTACACGTAGTGGTGCGCAAACTGAGAGGAATAAATGATATTTCCCCTCCAGGTGATGAACCGTGGCTCACCAAATGCGTAGATCTGAACAGTAGCCATCACACGTCTCGGTGATGCAGTATTCGGGTCAATTCCGTTAGGGTTTGAATTGATCTCCTCAAAGTTTTTGTCACATGATGTGATCAGGAAAAGTGAGAAGAAAAATACAGCTCCTTTTATGATATTAATATTTAATCGTTTCATAGCTTTCTAATTTTTAGGTTCCTCACTTAAAATTCCACAGTTAGCTGAAATCCATGACTTCTCGTTGGAGGAAGGCCATAACTATCTATCCCTTGCAGGTTACCACTGCTAAAGCTTGATTCAGGATCGATATTGTCGGTTTTCTTATGAAGGATTGCCAGGTTTCTGGCCACATAGCCTATTTTCACCCTATTGATGAAAGTGTTGCTCAACAGGCTTGAAGGCAAAGTATAGCTCAATGATAACTGTCGCAGTTTCACATAGTCAGCATCATAAACCCATGCTTCGGAAATACCACCCAGTCTGCCCCAGTAAACATTAGGGTCTACACCTCTTGCTGCTACAGTCGGATCAAGGGTTCCTCCTTCATTACCATCTGCATCCACTACAGTTGCGCCGGCAGGTACCATGATGCCGTTGCCTCCGGAGTAGTACTCCCTGCCCTCGAGTGTTTCCTCAAGTACACCAAGGCTGTGCATATCATTCTCAGTCAGTGAATAAAGCTGACCTCCTGCACGGATATCTATAAGGAAGCCCAGGTTGAAATTTTTATACGTGAAGCTGTTGTTGATACCTGCCAGGAAGTCGGGGTTAGAATTACCAATTACACCCACTTCTCCGATCACAGGTAGACCATCCTGTCCGTAAACAATGTTGCCATTGTCATCGCGGGTATAGGTAGAACCTACCAAATCTCCGTAAGGTCTGCCCGTGCTGGCAAACACCTGGATACGGTTATTGAAATCACCACCCAAACGCAGGTCTTCCAGGTCATATTCCGGAGCCAGGCTCAGCACTTCAGATTCGTTTTTAGAGTAAGAGATCCTGACATCCCAGGTGAAATCTCCTTTTTTGATGGGCTGACCGCTCAAAGCAAGTTCAATACCTTTGTTCTGGATCTCACCACTGTTAACTACTACAGTCTCGCTTCCTGTGGTTTTGGATATTCCCACATTAAAGATCTGGTCTTTGGATTTTGAGTTATAATAAGTCAGGTCAAGGCGCAATCTGTTGTTCAGGAAGCCCAGCTCTGTACCAAATTCCACGGAAGTGGTTTGCTCAGGCTTCAGGTTCGGATTTTTCAAAGAAATGCCATACTGGCTGCCTTCATAAGGAGTAGAGCTGCTTTCATTTCCATAGTAAAGGAATACTTCGCCATTGTAAGTGTCCTGGGAAATGATGTAGGCATTGTACAAGTTGTATGGTGTGGTACCATTACCTACCTGCGCCCAACCTGCCCTCAGTTTCGCAAAAGAAAGGAAGCCACCATCAAGGTTCAGCATGTCGCTGAGTATAGCGGTGGCCGTAACAGATGGGTAAAAGAATGAGTTATTATCAGAAGGAAGCGTTGAAGACCAGTCGTTACGGCCGGTAGCTTCGATAAACACCACATCCTTGAACCCAAGCTGAAGTGAACCAAAAACAGAGTTTACTTTTTCATCGCTCTTGAGGGTGCTTCCCACTTTGTTCTCAAAGTTGTTGATCGACTTTAAGCCGGGTGCCACCTGGTCGTTGGCGATGATAAATGTGCGGTCACCAAAAATACGGTTCTGGCTCACACCTATGTTTGCCCCCAATGAGAACTGCTCACTAAGGTCTTTGCTTATGTTTATGATCGCATCGTAAGTGCGTCTGGTTTGCTTTGAGTTTTGCACCGTCATGGTACCATCATAAGCCTGTGGGTTCGCACCGATAGGGCTGATGTCTTCTACATCAAAGACAGAGTAGTCCTGAGAGGCTCTTAGCTGTAGGTTAAGCCAGTCAGTGAAATCGTATTTCAGCGTAATAAGTCCCAGGTAATGGTCACGGGTATCCATGTTCAGCTCCCTGTCTGCCAGGTAGAACGGGTTGATACCGTAGCCCCAGTTATTGGACTCATAGGCTCCGGGAAGGCCCGGAATAGGTGATGCAGCATACTTTTCTGCCACATCTGCACTGATACTTCTTGGCTTAAGCAAAAAGCCCTGCATGGGGTTAAACCTGGATTCACCAAACTCAAGGCGGTTAACAGCATCGGTTTTGGTGTAGGTCACCTTAGTATCTACATAAAACTTATCGGTGATGTTAGAGCCCAGTCTCAGGTTAAACGAGTTTCTTTTAAACTCAGAGCCTGGGTTAATGCCTTTATTATCCAGATTAGTATAACCAAGCCTGAAAGTGGCCCTGTCATTCCCACCACTTATAGCTACAGAGTTGGTAGCAGTAACTCCGGTGCGGAAAAAGTTATCAAAGTCATCTCCCGCTGCGGCGTAGGGAACAGTACCTTCGCCGTCAAACCTGGGTACCTGAATAGAAGGGTTGATAGCCGGGCCCCAGCTTCCTACCGCATCAATGTCATGCACTGCTTGCTGCTGGGCTCCATCGTAACGGCCCTGGCCATACTCATTCTGAAAGTCAGGATCGATCAACGGGCTTTCGAAAGTCAGGTTGGAGTTTAGTGTTACACCTATCCCTTTTCTGCTGATCCCTTTTTTGGTGGTGATCAGTATTACACCATTTGCACCTCTGGAACCATAAAGGGCAGCGGCATTCGGTCCTCTAAGTACAGAGATCGACTCTATATCTTCCGGGTTGATGTCCTGAATGGGAGAGCCATAATCTTTGTTACCGGAGAAGTCGGCTCCTTCACCTTCGCCACTATTGAGCACTGGCACACCATCAACTACAAACAGCGCCTGGTTATCGCCAAGTAGTGATGAATTACCACGGATAACCACACGGGTAGATGACCCGGGGCCTCCATTGGTTTGGGAAATCTGCAAACCAGGAACTTTACCCGAAAGCGAGTTAACGAAGTTTACCTCCTTAGCCTCGGTCAGCTCCTCGCCTTCCACTTCTGAAACTGCATACCCTAGGGATTTCTGTTCACGCTCAATACCGAGGGCGGTAACCACAACTTCGCCCAGTTGTGTAACGTCCTGCGCAAGCGTAACGTCTACTACCGAGCGATTGCCTATATTAACTTCCACGGTTTTATAACCAATGAAAGAAAATATCAACTCGGAATTTTCTTCAGGGACCTCAAGGCTGTAAGCCCCGTTTACGTCACTTGTGGTACCAATACTGGTACCTTTCACGATGATGTTCACTCCTGGTAGCGGAGAGTTTTCTGTTTCATCGACGATCTTACCGGAGACCTGTCGCTGAGCCATTACGTTTAATGTAAGCAGCGGCACCAGTAAGCCAATTAGTAAAAACTTTTTCATAAATATTAGGGGTTGATTCTGAACCTCAATTTGACACCGAATCGACGAAAAATAAAGTTTAAGCCCCTTTATTAGCTGAATGGCAGGAGTTTATAGCTGTTTGGTAACATTCGGTATACGGAGAGAAATGGTGCCTGCAAGCTATGCGCAAAGGCGCGGGATTAATACCGAAAAAATTAGTATGTTTATTTAAAAGACATCACAAAAGTACTGAAACGGATGGAGGCATTTACCATATCATCGAGCGAAAAGGAGAGCACTGCGGACATCAAGAAGGCCGTGATCAGGTTTGTAAAAAAGCCCCTGGTATACCACCTGGTTTTCTGGATAGGTTACTTCCTTTTCAACACATTGAGGTGGGGAAGTTATTTTGATGACTACTGGTATTCGCTACGTTCCAACCTGGTCGAGTTCCCCATTCATATTATACTTGTATACATTAACCTTTATTATCTGCTGCCGCGGTATATCCCAAACAGGCTTCCCAAGTATCTTGTGCTGCTATTCTTTGCCATACTGGCTATGTCGCTGGTGCGTATTGTGCTCAACTATCAGTTTGTGACCACGGAGGTGTGGCGCGAGTCGGTGATCAAGGAGCAGTCGCTTTTTGGTTTTAATTATATCATAGCTGTTTTTATCGGGGAGTTGTACGTGGTGGGGCTTACCACTGCCATAAAGCTCATTATTGACTGGGTAAGAACGCAAAGGCGGGCGAGGGAACTTGAACGAAGGAACCATGAAACTGAACTTTCATTCCTAAGGTCACAGGTACAGCCCCATTTCTTTTTCAATACCTTAAATAACCTCTATTCACTTACTTTGGACAAATCTGATAAGGCCCCGGAAACGGTATTGAAGCTTTCTGACCTGATGAGTTATGTTATTTACAAAGGTAAAAACAACCAGGTCAGCCTGCCCGAAGAAGTTACTCACATTCAGAATTACATCGATCTCGAACGCCTGAGGTATGGCGACAACCTGATCGCTGAGATAAATATATCGGGAAACATCCAGGGCAAGTTTATTCCTCCACTTATTCTTATGCCTTTTGTGGAAAACAGCTTTAAGCATGGGGCACATTATAAAAATGGCGCTATCCCTATAAGCATTAACCTCAGCCTCAATGGAAACGTGCTATATTTTAAAGTAAAAAACAGCAAAGGCAGGAGCAAATCCAGCCATGAACAAAGCAGCAATTCGGGTATTGGTATCCAGAATACTCTGAGAAGATTGGAATTACTATATGATAAAAACTTCAATCTTGATATTATTGAGGATGAACGGACATACCAGATTTCACTTAAAATAACACTTGATGAAGATTAAATGCCTCATAGTGGATGACGAGCCTCTGGGTATCAATGTGATAAAGAGGCACCTGAAAGGCTTTGACGATTTTGAGATCGTGGCTTGCTGTAGCGATGCCATGGAGGCTTTCCAGGTGTTGAAGAGCAATAGCAAGATCCACCTCATGTTCCTTGACATCAACATGCCTGAGCTGAGTGGCATAGACTTCATCAAAAGCCTTGACACCAAGCCCCTGGTGGTAATCACTACGGCTTACCGTGAATATGCGGTGGAAAGTTTCGAGCTGGACGTATTTGATTACCTGGTAAAGCCTATTGCCCTGTCACGTTTTGTGAAGACCATTGATAAAGTCACCGAGCATTACCGGGCCCTCAATCCTTTGAAAGGCAAGGCACAGCAGGAAAACGACTTTATATTTTTAAAAGTTGACAAGAAGATCGTTAAAGTATTCTTTTCGGAGATCCTCTATATCGAGAGCCTCAAAGATTACGTTAGGGTGGTTACTCAATATGAAAACCTGATCACACACCACAACCTGAGAAGCATTACCAAGGCCCTTCCTGCTAATAAATTCTTACGGATCCACCGCTCCTATACGGTGGCTATCGACAAGATCAGATCGCTTGAAGGCAACAATGTAGAAGTGCAGGACAAGAAGTTGCCTATTGGCAGAAATTATCAGAAAAAGATCAAGAAGAAAATCCTGAATGAGGGAAATTATTAACCGTTCATATGATTCATTCATCTATCACTTCTACGGGTAATCTAAAACTCATATATTAGGGCTCCCCTAAGAAACAATTCATTTCTAAATTTGTAGTTATCAGAAGGAAACAGTCTATTTTGATGAGAAATATTATAATTCTGTTTATGCTTGGCAGCTTCCATTTGGCCAGTGGGCAAACCGCTCCATACTTCGTATTTCCGGACGATTTTGCCTGGAACGTAATCGAAGAGGGTGACACTCTGGCCTTTGACCTTACTATAGAACCTGAGGGCACCAAAAGCTATCTCTACTCGATCTACGGGGATCGCGGGCTATCATTGCATTTCGACTCGCTCGGTAGCTTCTTCTGGTCGCCTCCCTATGACCTTGTGGACAGGGTGCGCGAAAAGGAAGAATTTAGTGTAATCTTCGAGGCTGTTTCCAAAGACGGTAACAAAATAAGGAAGGAGGTGCCATTTACCGTTCTTCACAAAAACAGGCCTCCGGTTGTAGATGAGCTTCCTGTTTTCTATGTAAAGCAGTATGCGGTAAATGAGTTTAACCTGAATCAGCTCAATCAGATCAAAGACCCCGATGAAGACCCGATTGTGTTTAAACCTGTACTATCAGAGATGCCGGAAGGCGCCGAACTGACTGAACTCGGCACTTTCAGTTGGAGGCCCTCCAGAAACCAATTCAGGGCTTTGAGGCAAAAGCCGTTAAGGGTACCGTTTGTGGTGCAGGACCAGCCGGAAAAACTGGAGGTTACCGGTACGCTGATCATAGCACCAACGCAGCTTGATCTGCCTCCCGAAATTTCCATGGTACCTAACGATACGCTTATCACCATTGATGAAGATGAGGTTCTAAACCTGAATTTCTACGTATCTGACCCTAACGGTGATGATAATATAAAAGATGTAGGCTTTGTTTCCAATGACATGCGGGTGCCAAAAACTTCGCTGAAACGAAATACCACCACCCAGTGGGAGTTTACCTGGACACCTGGCTATGATTTTGTAGGTGAAGCTGAGAACAGCAGTATGGTGGAGCTGATCTTTTATGTAATAGACGAGTCAAACAAGAGATCAGAAAGGGCCCTCGACGTTAAAGTAATGGATGCCGAAAACCTTGAACAAAAAGACCAGAGACTGTATAGCAAATACAGAAGTATGCTCCTGCAAACCATGGACCTCATTGACCAGTTAGATGACAACCAGAAAAGATTAAACAAGCAATTGAGGCAGGCTAAGAAGGGAAAAAGAAAAAGATCCATACTGAATGCCTCCCTGGGCGCTATTACCGGTGTGTCTCCTGTATTTCTGGAAGATGAAAGAAAGGATTACGTGACCGGTGTGGGTGGTACAGCCGTGATGACGCTCGGTACACTGGAAGCCACAGAAGTGCTGGGACGCTCCAAAGACGATATCATGGAAAAGCTTAAGCTGAATATAGATATCAGAAACCAGCTACAGGCAGAGGGCGATCAATTTGCGAGACAATATGCCCTGAAATCGCAGCGCAGGGACAAGAATTTCTATGTCGATATAGATAAGCTTAAAGCACAGCTCAACAACAAGAAAATGATCCTGCTGGAACTGGATGCGGGCTGGGAAAACCCCAGCAAGCCTACCGATAAAAACATCCGTAAAAAATTCCCTGATTTTAATAATGAGGGTTTTGAAGAATAAAGATTTTAGCAGGAATATATAGTTCGCATAGCCGTGGCACCACTCTGAGTGGTGCCACAACTATTTTAAGGCGTTACAGCTACAGAAAAGCACCATCAGAAAGTAATCAAAGTTGAAACTTTTATTTTTTATTGGGGTTACTAAAATAGTGTAAACCTGATATAGATCAGGTACTTTGTACTATAGTGGAAACCTTAAAAAACTTTTAATGAGCCTTTTGAGTATTTTCGAATCAGACAAGGATGGCCGAAGGAAAAGCCATATCAAGAACCTGATATCTGTGGCTATGGTAGATGGCCATCTTGCTGACGAAGAGTGGGCTCTGCTCTCCCGCGTAGCACACCATTTGGGTATGAGCAGCGAAACCATCCAAAACATAAAAAACAACCCTGAAGAGGTAAAGTTTATTGCCCCTAAAAAGTATGAGGAAAAGCTCCAGCAGGTTACAGACCTTGTAGCCGTAATGATGGTGGACGGTGATGTAGACCAGAAAGAACTGGAGTTATGTAAAAAAATAGCGCTTAAGCTTGACCTTTTGCCTCGCGTGATCAATGATATGATTGATAATGCCTATCATGAGATAAAGGCTAAGTAACGGATCAGTCCGAAATTTCCGGGGAGGTATGAACTCAGACATACGTATCTGGTATTTATTTTTTAAAAGGGCAGTTGACAAACATGTCTAAATCCACAAAATATCTGTTCATTAGTATCCATTTTTTACTACATTGACTTACCAGTATTGCGATCTTTAAATTGAAACCTTCAGCTTTTACCCTGCTACTCACCAGCTTTTGCGCTTGACCCTAAGTAATACGAAAGCCGCCACTCACGGGCGAATTCATTTTTCTAATACAAAGCTTAAAGTTATATTGCTTCATGACCGAAGCCATAACTTTAAAAACCAGCGACAACCTTCAACTTTGGGGACAACTCTGGTCTCCGGAAATACCACCTAAAGGTATTATATGCCTTGTTCACGGATTTGGAGAGCACGTCCAACGATACCATCATGTAGCCGATGCCTATAATAAAGCCGGGTATGGTTTTGCCGGCCTCGACCTACGGGGGCATGGCAAATCCGGTGGGAAACGCGGCCATACTCCTTCTTATAACCACCTCCTTGGTGACTTTCAATTGCTGATTGAATGGGTTGAAGACAAGTTTTCCAACCTTCCACTTTTTCTATACGGACATAGTATGGGCGGCAATATAGCTGCTAACCTGCTGCTTAGAAGCGATAAAGAGCAATTTAAGGCGGCCGTAATAACGTCTCCCTGGCTCAGGCTCAGGTTTGATCCTCCTAAAATAAAAGTGGCCATGGGTAGGCTGGTGCGTAAGATCTACCCCAAATATTCCGAACATAACGAACTGAATCCCGATCATCTGTCACGGGACACTGCCGTAGGCAAGGCTTATGAGGAAGACCCGCTCGTAAACCATAAAATAACTACGGAAACCTATTTTTCTATAGTGGAAGCAGGAGAGTGGGCTCTCCAAAATGCAACTCCGCTCCCCATCCCGGTGTTAATTATGCATGGCTCGGATGATCCTATTACCTCACCGGAAGCTTCTGAAAAATTTGCAGGTAAAATGAATGCGGAGTTCAGGATCTGGAAAGGTATGTATCATGAAACCCATAATGAGATCGGGAAAGAAGAAGTGATTGACACAATGGTTCAATGGGTTAAAAGTAATCAACCATGAAAGTAGGCATATTGGTATTCAATGAAGTCGAAGTCCTGGATTTCGCCGGGCCTTTTGAGGTTTTTTCGCTGGCAGAAGCCCTGGACCGGACTAAGATATTTGATGTAAAGCTGGTAGGGCAAACCATGCAGACTTTAAAAGCGCGTAATGGCTTGCAGGTAGTGCCCAACTGTAGCTTTGAAGATCATCCACCGTTTGATATTGTTATCATTCCCGGTGGTTATGGTGCCGAGGAGATAGAGATCAATAACCCGGTGGTGATTGAATGGATATCAGAACAGTATCGCAGCGTAAAAATACTGGCTTCGGTGTGCACTGGTGCCTTTTTGCTGGCGAAGGCAGGTTTGCTCAAAAACAGGAAAGCCACCACCCACTGGATGGACCTCGACAGGCTGGAAAATGATTTTGAAGATATTGAGGTTATCAGGGATACAAAGTATGTAGACCAGGGTAAGATCATAACGTCGGGGGGTATATCTGCAGGCATCAATATGT
>NZ_SMLW01000477.1 GCF_009711405.1 Fulvivirga kasyanovii
AAAATTGAAGCATAATGAAGTTGTATAAATATTATATACTGGCCCTGGGAGTCATCATTCTGGACCAGGTTGTGAAGTTGCTCGTTCATTTCAATATGGAAATGGGCACCATGGGGGAGATAGATGTTTTTGGCGAATGGTTCAAACTTCATTATTTGCTTAATCCCGGCATGGCCTTTGGCCTTAAGTCCAGCCACGAGTATGGCAAGCTTCTCCTGACTCTTTTCAGGTTGGGAGCTATGGTTGGGATTGGCTACTATATTTATTACTTATTCAGAAAGAAAGCTAAGCCCGGACTGCTTTGGTGTATGGGACTGATCCTAGGAGGAGCAGTAGGTAATGTAATAGACAGTACGTTTTATGGGGTTTTTCTTGACAATGCCCCAGCCGGGTCTCCAACCCCATGGTTTCACGGTCAGGTAATTGATATGCTTTTCTTTCCATTATTTGATGGCTATTACCCTGACTGGGTTCCCTTCGTAGGAGGTGATTATTTCCTGTTTTTCAGTCCTGTATTTAACATAGCAGACTCATCCATTTTTATAGGTGTAGTTCTGATCCTTATCTTTCAAAAGAAGTTTTTTAAGGATCGCGATGACCAGGGTACAATTACAGATACTTCACACGAGGAAGACCACACTGATAAAGAGAGCAAAGAAGTTATAGTTTCTTAATACATACAGTACGTCAGGAGTTAAAGGATCTTATCTATGGCTTTAATGGCGGTCTGCTTCCTTTCAGGCCATTCACCTTTAACTTCCATGAATGGAAGGTTGAGCTCCTGTAATGTGCTTTTGAACAGATCATAGAAATAGCTTCTGAGGTGTGGGTTTTCCCGCTGAGGATCCTGCTCCCAGGGAAGGTCTATATGGGTCAGCAGGTAAAGGTCATACCTTCGTGTTCTTATTTCATTCAATATTTCTTCATGGCAGAAGCCATATTTGAATTCAGACCAGATCTTAATCACAATAAGATCAGTATCGCAAATAAGCAGACCGTTAGCTTTAGTCTCCAGCTTGTCCTCGTTTGCCAGTTGTCCCCGTGCTATTGCAAGCAGGTCATCAGCTTCGTAGGGGCGATCCAGTTCATCAATATATTGTCGGGCATACTCCTTTACCCAGCAAGTGTTATAATGCTCGGCCAGTTTTGAGGATAACGTTGACTTGCCCGTACACTCCGGGCCAATTACCACTACCTTTTTTACAGACTTGTCTGTACTTTCATCGTCTTTCTCCATGCCAGATATCCTGAAACCGCTAAACCGATATATACCAAATATAATATTGAATAAAAATGTATGCCCTTGTAATAATAAACCCCTGTAGCCAATACATCTACCACAAACCAAAAATGCCAGTTTTCAATCTTCTTTCTGGCAGTCAGCCACATGCCTGCGAAACTCAGCATTGTGGTGGTACTGTCCCAGTATGGAAGTGATGCATCCGTGTAGGTTTCCAGAAGATAACCCATAGAAAGGATGCCGATAGCAGAAATTAGTATCAACAGTACCAGTATGCGGGTTGAGGTATGCGTGACAGGCACTTCTTCACTTTCGGAAGTATCTAAGGGTTGGTCATCAGTATCAGATGACTTTTTCCCTTTCACCCAATACCACCAACCATAAATATTAAGGATCAAAAAGAAGATATGCAGCGCGAAATCGGCATAAAGTTTTTCCCTCCAGAATACGACCAGCGATACCAGCACATAAATAATCCCCGAAGGCCAGGTGAGAATATTTTCTTTGATCAGGAATATTACAGCCAGCAAACCAAAAATTAATCCCGTTGCTTCGTAGGGATCCATGGATGTGATGTACTCTATGGTTTGTTGCAGTATACTTTCCATAATAGTGGAAGCGGCAAATATATCTTTTTTATTTATTATTTTAGCAGCAGTCAGGCTGGCAATAATTTATTAATCTGATCAAAGTGAATAGAAGAAAAGCTTTAAAAGGAGTGGGTATAGGTGTTTCAGCCGGTTTGTTTTTACCCTCGCTCCTTACCTCATGTAAAGACGACGAAGAGCCAAAACCTGCCATTAACTACGATGGTACAGTGATTATTATCGGTGCCGGGGCTGCGGGACTTTATACGGCCGATTTACTGGTAAGTCAGGGAGTTGATGTAGTCATACTGGAGGCTGGTGACCGCATTGGCGGAAGGGTTAAATCCGTAAGGTCGTTTGCCGATTTCCCTGTTGAGCTTGGAGCTGACGTTTTAAAAAGCCAGGACTCGCTCTTTCTTCAGCGTATACAAGAATTAAACCTCAATACCGTTCAGGTAGGTACAGACCGGGAGAATATCTTTTTCTTCAACGGTCAGGCATTGCCGGCTGCTGATTGGCAAAACCATGCAGACTTTGTTGCAGCCCAGAATTTTATCAATAATATACCAGCCTATGGCGGCGATGATAAAACCATCCTCCAGGCTGCTCGGGAAGCCGGGCTGGATGTATCCGTTTATGGCTTTATAGAAGGACAGGCAGCAGATCCTCTGGGGACGGATATTAACAAAGCGGGAATCAATGGAATCAAAAATTCGCTCAATTTACCCGCAAATAACGAAGCCATAGCTCTGGCCAATAATCCTTTAGAAGATATATTCTTTTCTGTTTTTAATCATCTTATTGAGCGTGTTCACTTTAACACCAGTGTCACATCCATTGATTATAGCGGAGAAGAGGTTACTGTAGAAACAACCAATGGAAGCTTTTTAGGTAATAAGGTTGTAGTGACTGTACCTGTTTCCATATTGAAAAGTGGAAGTATAAACTTTGTGCCTGCTTTGCCAGATTCGAAAAAAGCTGCTTTAAGCAGAATTGGTATGGATGCAGCGTTCAAAGTTTTTATCAAATTCAACAAGAACTTTTGGGGGCTAAATACTTATAAAATATACGGAGGCAACGTGGTGCCTGTATACACCAGTGTGGGCCCCGAGCTAAGTGTGAGCAATCGTACGCTAATGATAGAGGTGTTTGGTCAGGATGCAGAGATATTGCGGGTATTAAGCGATGAAGATTTAAAATCTACCATTCTCAATGATCTGGATAATATATTTGATGGCAAGGCCAGCTTGAACAATGACATCAGCGAGTTAATTAGGATGGATTGGACTGGCGAAGAAAATATACAGGGAGGATACTCATACCCACTTGTGGGAGGTTCGGATGAAGACCGCACCACCTTGGCAGAGGATATAGACACCAAAGTATACTTTGCCGGGGAAGCTGCGAGTGTAAAGTACGGTACGTTGGATGGAGCTTTTGATTCTGGTGCTGCAACGGTTCAGACTATTATAACCCACATTCAGGAAGAACAGCCGCAATAAATCTGGAGAGAACATTGAATTTATACATTATGAACAGATCAGTTTACCTATTCTTTTTTATTATTCTGCTTGGTACGGTGGCCTGTGACGGAGGGGGAAAAGATTCAAAAGGAGGCAAAAGGAAAAAGGAGGGGCTGGTAAAGCAGTTCCGGCCGGATGGTTCGTTGAAAACAGAGATAAACTTTAAGAATGGCAAAAAGAACGGACTGGCAAAAAGCTACTATAAAAACGGCCAGCTTCGGCAGCAGATCACTTATTTAAATAATGTAAAGCACGGCGACGTGACCACCTATTATGAAAATGGTAAACCCTACCAGGTAACGCCATACGAGAATGGGAAGATTCATGGCCTGCGCAAAAAATATCGCATGGACGGCAGGCTGGCGGCGGAAGTACCCTATAATAAGGGTGTGGTTTGCAAAGGCCTGAAAGAATACCTGCTCAATGGTGATATTAAAAAATCTTATCCGAAAATAGTGATCAGGGAGATCGATAACATGCTGAAGTCCAATGAGTTTATACTAAGGATTTCTATATCGGATAATTCCCGGAAAGTGACCTACTATATTGGCGATCTGGATAGTAACGGGTGTATTTCCGAAAGTGCTACTATGGTTAAGCCACAGCGACCGGGAGTGCTGGACCTCAAGTATAACATAGGACCAGGTATGTTTATGATGGAGGAACTAAACATCATTGCTGTAGTTGAGACCAAGCTCGGCAATCCTTATGTGCTTGAGAAGAAGCATAACCTTGCCATTGAAAACAGAGGTTAAAGACTATTTACCTGATCATTTTTTGTCTCATAAGCAGCTCATAGTTTCCCGGAGCGTACTCAAGGCCTTTTGATATAAGGTTTGAAGCTTTAGCGGTATGACCTTTTCTGAAATAATATACGGCAGCAAGAGAGTAAACCCGGCCAATATTTGCGGCATTTATATTTAAGTCACGGGAATAATGCTCTTCAAACAAATTCCTGTATTTGGATGCTTCATTGATGTTTTGCAGATCATACGACTGTCCGCATTGAATGAGGTACGAATTAACCAGCATACTTTTAAACACATTGTTGTCCATAAGTTTCGGGTGCTTTTTGCCGAAGCCTTCCAGCTTTTCAATGATGAGATTATTATTGCTTTCGAATCTGAGACTTTGAGCAATTGCAGAAACCATGGCATTATTAACCTCCAGGTTATCCGGTTTCAATTCATATGCCTGAGTAAAAAAAGGCAGTGATTCATCATATTTCCCCTGATTATAGAGCACACGACCCCTTTCATAATTATAGAGATAGCTGATAGAATGCTTCAATTCGGCATCATCTAATAATGATACCAGTTGATCATAGTACTTTTCATAAGTAGCAGCATCACCTTTGTTGATCAGGTGGGTATTATTGATCCGGCTAAATTCGCCAATGATCATATCATGAGAAATACCATGCTCTGTAAACCGGGCCAGCTTGGCCAGGAGAACGATATCCTCAGGTTCAGCATAGTCAGATTTTTGAATGATATCTATGTTTACTGCAGTCAACAAGGTGATCACTCTGTCCGCAGGATAAAAGAGGTAGGCTTTTTCAAGGAGTTGGTGAGCCTTTTTAAAATCGTTATTTTCAAGTGCATATAAGGCATGATTGGTATATTGGATACCCACCAGTTCTTTTAGCGTAATGTCAGGGTCTGAAAAATAGTATTCATCGAAAAGCTGGTTTACAGATTTGCTTTTAGCTTCTTCGGCGCTAATAAGTTTAGCATTGGTCATTTGCTCCACAAAAGCCTCCTTAAAGCGATCGCTGGAGGTTACAAAGCCTCCACTTGGATCAGTAGATTCTACCAGTATTTTTTCTGATCCCGGATAAGCTATGAGATATACATGGGTTGGCTTTTCTTTTATGATGTAGGGAATGTCAAATTCAGAAAAGATAATGCCATACAAAGCAGAAGCGGATACGCAATTGTAGTAGCCATTGGAAAAAATGCTACTAAAGTCGTTTTGTGTTTCGTATTTGGTCAAAAACTGTTCATGAACATCCTCATACAGTGACTTAATTTTTTTCTCTGTCTTCTTTTTACTTAACCTGGCAATATCAATGTTGTTAATCCTCGACCTGTATGTAGCATCATACTTATCAAAAAGGCTCTTTTTCATGTCAGGATTGGCAGCCAGAAACAAAGCCAGATAATTCTGCCGGCCATGTTTAAAGTATTCGTCAAATGCGTAGGCTTCAAATTCAGAACTAAAATTGAGGTCATTAAAAAATACAAGAGAATCCTGACCGGTAGCGGGGAAAGCTGTTATGAACAGCAAAAAATAAAATATCTTCTTCATCTGCTTATTGTACTCAACCCAAATAAGCTAATTAAAGTTTAATTATAAAATCCAAAAGGCTCTTTTATCAAACCCGGGTGACTTTTGAGGCAAGCTTCACATGCATGTTTTACTTTCCGATCATTGCTACGGAGGTTTTCAGGTTGGTCGAAAATTAACAGGAAGCTAATCTCTTTTGCGGTTTCTCAGATTGTTTAATTGTTCATCGAGGTTAATGGCGGCACTGATAAGCCCCAGGTGAGTGAATGCCTGAGGGAAATTGCCCAAATGCTCGCCCTGAAAGCCTAACTGCTCAGCATACAGTTCCAAATGGTTGCCATAGCCTATCATCTTTTCAAACAGCAGTCGCGCTTTTTGGAGCATACCTGCCCGCGCCAGGCATTCCACATACCAGAAAGAGCACATGGAAAAACTCCCCTCTCCATGCTTCATGCCGTCTTTCGCAGCTTTTTCATGCTGATACCTGTATACCAGAGCGTCTGAAACAAGGTCATCTTCAATGGCTTTCAACGTGGACAGCCATCTGGGGTCGGTAGGGCTGATAAACCTGACTAAGGGCATAAGTAAAAGGGCAGCATCTACAGTGCTGGCACCCTTGTATTGTACAAAAGACTGCCTGTCTTCATTCCAGAAGTCGTCATAAATGGAGTTGAATATTTTATCCCGCTGCCTTCGCCACTCGGGATTTAATGGAAACGAACGACCTTCACATACCTTAATGGCCCTGTCTATGGCTACCCAGCACATAAGTCTGGAGTGCAGAAATTCTTTTCTTCCGCCACGTACTTCCCATATGCCTTCATCAGGCTGCTCCCAGTTGTTGCTCACCCAATTGATCTGCCCTCCGATTTTCTTCCAAAAGTCGTAGGAGATAGGTTCGCCATATTTATTGAACAGGTAGATGGAGTCCATTAACTCTCCGTATATATCCAGTTGAAGCTGTGTGTGAGCGTTATTGCCTATCCTTACAGGAGATGTGCCCCGGTATCCTTCCATGTGGTCCAGTATTTTTTCATCCATCTCCTTTTTGCCATCAATAGTGTACATAAGTTTCAACCCACCGGGAGTGTCAATATCCTGGCATAAGTTTTCAATCCAATTGATAAAATTGGCGGCCTCCTTTGTATACCCGAGGTTGATCAGCGAATAAAGAGTGAAAGATGAATCCCTGATCCAGCAGTAACGATAATCCCAGTTTCTGTTACCACCCAGATGTTCAGGAAGACTAAAAGTAGGGGCGGCTGCTATTGAACCATATTTGTAGGACGTTAGCAGCTTCAGTACCAGTGCAGACCTGTTTACTACTTCTCGCCAGCGGCCATCATATTTGGATATGCCCGTCCATTCTTTCCAGTAATTGACGGTCTCCGTAAGTTCTCTCGAAACAAGTTGGTTCAAATCCTTTTCCGGGTGCTTGTTGGTTTGTATTTCAAGAATGAAATCAGCAGTCTCGCCCGGATCCAGTTGGAATACTGCGCGAACATCATCCCCTTGGGTTTCAAGGTCTACCGTACTTTGCAGGCGAAGCGTAAGCTCATTGTTGCCTTTGCAATGAAATAATACTGTTCTGCTATCCACTACCTCAGCGGTATGGCTGCACCTCGCATAGTCAAACCTCGGTTTGCAATCCATATAGTAGGTAGCCTGCCCACGAATATTGGTAATTCTTCTTATAAGCGCTTTACCTTCATATAAATCTTCAACAGGCATAAAATCTGTCATTTCCCCGACTCCCTCAGGCGAAAGGAATCTGGTAAGCAGCACGTTTGTATCGGGCAAATAGAGTTGCTTATTGCGACTCTCATCAAAGTGTGGGGAAATGCTAAAATAGCCCCCCTTTTCTTTATCTAAAAGGGACGCAAATACGGAAGGGGAATCAAAATGTGGAAAGCACATGAAGTCAATAGACCCGTTGATACCAACAAGGGCTATTGTATTTAAGTCGCCGATAATTCCATAGTCTTCAATGGGCAGGTATTTCATTACTAAGCTTCTGTTATTATGCTTTTTAGTAGTTATAACAGGAGCCTTCGGCTTATGTTTGCCCGTTAAAAGTCAGAATGAGGAATAACTGACTATAAAGCTATCAGGATGTTTTTTCTGGAGCTTTCTCTTAAAAGCATCAGCCTCTTCCCTTTTTTGGAAGTGCCCAATGATCAGTGAATATATATTATTATTGTCTACAACCTTTTGTTTTACAGTTACCTCCTTAGCATATGAAGGCTTTAAATCAGATGCAGCATTAATGAGGTTTTCGAGCTCCCTGTAACTACCTATCTGAATCCCAAAACCACTTCGCTCAACCGTATCCATTTTTAGACTGAAATACCTCACATTTTCAGGAATACTGGCAATATCCGGTTCAATATTGTCGACCGTTGCGCCTTCCACACTTATTATCTCCAACTTTACATCTGCGGTTCCCTGACGGATAAAGTTAAGCTTTTGGGCGGCAGATTTGGAGAGGTCAATTATTCTGCCCTTCACAAACGGTCCCCGGTCATTAACACGAACAGTAACAGACTTATTATTACTGAGGTTGGTGACCTTTACCTCAGTGCCAAAAGGAAGTGTCCTATGCGCTGCAGTGAGTTTATTGTGCCTGTATTTCTCACCGCTTGCAGTAGGGCGGCCTTCAAATTTGTCGGCGTAAAAAGATGCTTTTCCCTGCTCTTGTTGGGCATAAAGGAAAGACTGAAAACAAAAGGTAAAAAGTATGATAAGCCTCATCTGATAAAAAATTTGCGTTAAACTAGAAGCATTTATTGAGAAGCACAATTTTGGGGCTAAATTTATTCTAATCGTTTCGTTTTTTATATTAGTGAATCTCTGTAGTTTTGTCCGGCAAATAACATAAACGCTTATTTGCTATGTCCCTAGACAATTCCAAGTTCATTTTTGAGGCACTTACCTATGATGATGTGCTGCTTCAGCCAGGTTATTCTGAAGTACTTCCAAGAGATACCAACACTTCTACCCAGTTAACCAGAAACATTCGCTTAAATATTCCTTTAGTATCCGCAGCTATGGATACCGTTACAGAAGCTGAATTGGCAATAGCCATGGCTTTGGAAGGAGGCCTCGGGTTTATTCATAAGAATATGTCTAAGGAAGCCCAGGCCCAGCAGGTTAGAAAAGTGAAAAGGTCTCAAAGTGGTATGATACTGGACCCGATTACACTGAACATCAATTCCAATGTACAGGATGCCGAACATATTATGCGTGAGTATAAAATCGGAGGTATTCCGGTTATAGATGAGAATAAAAGGCTTATAGGAATTATCACCAATCGTGATCTGAGGTTCCATAAAAATATGAGTACACCTGTAAGCGAGATCATGACGAAAGATGATCTTATTACGGCTGAAGAAAACATAGGTCTGGAGAAGGCTGAGGATATACTTCAGAAATACAAAATTGAAAAACTCCCCATAGTGAATAAAGACGGTATACTGACCGGGCTGATCACTTATAAAGATATTCTCAAGAAGAGAAATAAGCCAAACGCATGCAAGGATGAATATGGCAGGTTGCGTGTAGGCGCTGCTGTAGGCGTAACACCAGATATACTTGAAAGGATTGAAGGCCTTAAAGTTGCCGGTGTTGACGTGATCAGTATAGATACTGCCCATGGCCATTCCAAAGGGGTGATAGATGCTTGTAAGAAAGTAAAAAAAGCTTATCCGGAGCTGGACCTGATTGTGGGAAACGTAGCTACAGGAGAAGCTGCCAAAGCCTTGGTGGAAGCAGGTGCTGATGCTATTAAGGTAGGTGTAGGGCCCGGTAGTATATGCACTACACGAATAATAGCCGGTGTAGGTGTGCCGCAACTTTCCGCAGTGTATGAGTCCTCAAAAGCTATTAAGGGAAGTGGTGTGCCAGTGATCGCCGATGGAGGTATCCGTTTTTCCGGAGATGTGGTAAAAGCCCTGGCCGGTGGTGCCAGCAGTGTAATGATTGGTTCATTATTGGCAGGTACTGAAGAGGCACCTGGTGAAGTAATCATTTATGAAGGCAGAAAATTTAAATCATACAGAGGTATGGGCTCAGTGGAGGCCATGGAAGAAGGCTCGAAAGACCGATATTTCCAGGATGCCGAAGATGATATTAAAAAACTGGTACCTGAAGGTATTGTCGGACGTGTACCATACAAAGGCCTGGTATCAGAAGTGCTTTATCAACTTATAGGAGGGCTTAAGGCTGGTATGGGTTACTGTGGTACAGCCACCATTGAAAAGCTTCAGGACGCTAAGTTTGTAAAAATTACAGCCGCCGGAGTTCAGGAAAGCCACCCTCACGATATCTTCATTACCCGCGAAGCCCCTAACTACAGCAGGTAATTTTTACCTCTTTTTTTTGCGACAAATCGCTTAAATTTCATATATTTCGTAGATATACTATCGTCAAAGCAAAGAAGTTCCTCTTTGCTTTGACGGTTTGGTAAAACTGTAAAGCAGTTACCCAAACCTTAGTTTTTGTATACAACTAATAATCAACCTATTATCTACTAAGCCCCAAAAAATGAAATTGTCTAAGAATAGTTGCACCCAAAAACACCGGATTAACTCCGCTCCCTTTAGCATTGTATTTTGCTTTTCTTTAATAGTTGGTTTAATACCTCGTTTAGTCCTGGCCCAGGATTATTATATTGAGAGGTTTGATACCCAACCTGATGGAGCTACCAGTGACAATGATGACTCTCCATGGAATACTATACAAGGTTCTTCAGGTTCTTTGGAAGTAGATTCTAATTCCAGTTATGAAGACTTAACGGCCTTTTCCGTAGGTACTGAAGCAGTTTGGTATACAGGATCCTTTACAATCCTGGGAAGTACCTCAATCTCTATCGATGCTTTTGAATATGACGATGCCGAATCAAGTGATTATGTCAGAATGTATTATAAACTGGATGGTGGCCCTGAGGTAATGTTTGGAGACTTCAGTGGTAATTTCTCTAGTGCAACAGCAACGGCCACAGTCTCCGGCAGTAGCCTGGAACTTGTGGTAAGATTCCTGAATAACAATGAAAATCATACTATAGATAATGTCATCGTAAAGGCTGCCACACCCACCTCTCTCTATTCTGTTGCTAATGGAGACATAGATGATGGCTCCATCTGGTCAGGGGTTGGTTATGGAGGTGCTTCCTGTGGATGTGTGCCCAACGAAACTGCTCAGTTAAATATTGGAGGCGGTATGACGGTCAATCTGAATCAGGATGCTTCCGTTAACGATGTTACCATTGACAATACGGGAACGTTCAGATATACCAATGCCTATGTGGAGCTAAACATGATGTCTGATGGGATCTTTATCGTAAATAGTGGAGGTACTTTTGATGAAAACGGTCAGACCGATGCAGACCTGGATTTTGAAGGTGGAGTTGGTACCAGTCAGCTAGTAGTAAACAGTGGAGGTGTTTTTGATATCGACAGGGTTTATATGTTTGGTACAAATGCCTTGAATATCAGTGGAGATGGAGATATTGACCTCACGACCAGTCTCAACCTCTGGTCTTCAGGTACAGTTACCAATGACTTGTCCGGAACAATGACCATTGGCGATGAGATCGATTTTAATGCTGACAATGCAACATTTACTAATAATGGTACGATTTTCCTTACTAATAATTTTACACTGGCAACAGGTAACACAGGTAATTTATTCAGTAATACGGGGCGGATAGATATAGGAGGAGATGTAGACCTCAATAATGGAGATCTTACCATAAACAATACCGGAGTCCTTAATCAATATGGAAATTTTGTAAATATTGATGCCGGGAGTGATTTTAACAATTTGGGAGGAAGCACCTGGGCATGGTATTACGTAGGAACCTACGATACAGATATCAACACCATACTATCTGCGGGCGGACTTTTTGAATATGAAGGTTTTGGTGACCAGCTTGTAATACCGGTTCAGTATAATAATTTGACCATTGATGGCTCTGGTAGCAAAGTATTGCAGGCAAATACTAACCTAAGCGGAGTCCTGTATATGAATGCCGGGTATATCTCGCTGGGTAACTTCAACCTTACCCTTGGAAACTCGGCTTCAATAATAGGTAGCAGTGGCAGTTATATTCTTACTGATGGAAGCGGTGCTTTGGTGCAAAATAATATAGGTGCAGGAGGAAAGACAGGAAGCGTGTCGTTTCCTGTAGGGTTGAGTACAACCAGTTACACGCCGGTTTCTGTCACAAATGCAGGAACGGCGGATAATTTCAGCGTACGGATTTGCTCTGGCATTTATGAAGAAGGAGGTTGTGCTACCGGTACGGCGGCTACGACGCAGGTGGTGGACAGAACCTGGTTTATCAATGAAGCAGTAGCCGGAGGGTCTGATGTAACCCTGAATTTTCAATGGAACTCAGGTAACGAACTTACCGGTTTTAACCGCACGGACGTCAACATTATTCATCATGATGGCGCAATGTGGGGAGTCATAGGTAGCGCTGCGGCCTCCGGTTCGGATCCATATAGCGTATCTGTTGCAGGAGTGAATTCATTTTCTCCATTTGGTATAGAAGGTGGGGATAGTCCCCTACCAGTTGAACTCACATATTTTGATGCCCAACTGGCTAATGATAAAGTAAAACTGTTGTGGGAAACCGCTTCTGAACTGAATAACGACTTTTTTACAATTGAAAAATCTTCAGACCTGACACATTTTCACGAAGTCGATATCATACAAGGCAAAGGAACCACCAATGAGAAAAGCGAATATTTAACCTTTGACCATAATCCGTTGGCAGGTACTTCATATTACAGGTTGAAGCAAACCGACTATGATGGCACCACAAGCTACTCCCGTTTAGTAAAAGTGGATTATGACCGCAAATCAGAAATATTGGTTAAACTTTTTCCTGTGCCTTCAGATGGTCAAGGTATAACCCTGTCTATTATGGATGTACATGATATAGAATCAGTACCTCTAAGCATAACTGACCTGCAAGGCAGAACCGTTTATCAAAATGTTGTAAATACCCAAAGTCCCGAAATAAGGCTGGATTTTCAGAGAAAATTATCTCGTGGAGTGTATTTGGTTAAAATTAACCTGCCCGAACCCGTCAGTAGATACTTTGTGGTAGAATAAGATCAGAATTTGTTTTGTAATTAATAAACCCACTTGATGAAAGTGGGTTTTGTTTTTTATATATGATACCGTTATTTGTTAAATATCCCCATATCTATGAAAAATGTTTTAAACAGCAGTATTTTCAAATGTGTCCTATC
>NZ_SMLW01000434.1 GCF_009711405.1 Fulvivirga kasyanovii
AAAAACAATGTTTGTAACTATTTTAACGATAATATATTCAGCCATTGCCTTGTATATAATTGCAAGGTTTGTCAGAGAAAACACACAGAAAGTGACAATTTGGGCAAATAAGGTACTAATAAAGTATCAGAAAGTGATATTCGGCAGCCGTTACTGGAAGGGTTCAGACATCGAGGAAAAGCAGGTGTCTGATTTAAGAACAGAAGCTAAAGCGTAAATTAGTCTCCGATTGCTGAGGAAAATATTCCTCAACAACGGAGACTTTAAACAGTGGCAATACCCGTTTTTATTCGTCTTTTAAGGCATTAACCGGATTGGAAATAGCGGCCCTGATGGTGTGATAACTCATGGTAAGCACAATAACAGAAAGTGCTATTACTGCAGAAAGTATAAAAGTAGGCACTTCATCTTTTAGCTCTATGCGGTATGCAAAGGCCTGTAGCCAGGTATCCATAAAGTACCATGCTACAGGAAAAGCTATGATGGTAGCTATCAGCACCAGCACCACAAATTCTTTGGATAGCAATGCCACAATGCTCTTTACACTGGCTCCTATTACCTTTCTGATCCCTATTTCTTTAGTCCTCCTCTCCGTAGTAAATGCAGTAAGGCCGAGCAGTCCCAGACAAGCAATAGCGATGGTCAGTGAAGAAAATATGGTGAAAATATCACCCCTTCTTTTGTCTGAGGCATATTGCGAGGCAAAATCCTGATCAAGAAAGTTGTACTCGAAAGGCTTATTGACAAACGTTTGCCGCCAGGCTGCGTCGATTTCCTCCACTGTCTTTGCCATATCGGATGTTTTCAGTTTCACATAACCATAGTAGTTGTTCTGGCCATACATGATCATTAATGGCTCTATTTCGTCATACAGGGAGTTCTGATGATAGTCTTTCACCACTCCTACTACCCGCTTGGTGATCACAGTATCTCCCTGCTGAGGTATATCAAATTTTTTACCTAAAGGCTCAGTCCACCCCATCCTGTTTACCATCGACTGATTGACGAGTACCGCCAAAGAAGTGTCAGAAAGGATATCCCTTGAAAAATTTCTACCTTCCACAATAGTCATTTGCATAGCGTCTATAAAATCGAAGTCGGCGATAAAAAAGTCTATGCCGCGTTCGTTCATCTCGCCCTCTTCGGTTTCAACATTAAAAATCACTTTATTGACATTGTTTCCGGGGCTTGATGAGGATGAAGCCACACTGGTAACATCAGGATTATTCAAGAGCTTTTGACGTAGTCCGTTATACGCGGTACGCATCTGCTCATCGGGCATTTCAAACCTCAAAACCTGCTCCTTATTAAATCCAAGGTCTTTATTCATCAAAAACCTAAGCTGATCAAACACCACCAGTGTGGAGATCAGCATGAAGATTGAAATGCTGAACTGAAGAACCACCAGGGACTTTCTCAATATGGTATTGCCTCCTCTTGAAGACAATTTGCCTTTTAACACATTTACCGGGTTGAAGCGGGAAAGATAGAAGGCCGGATAACTCCCCCCGATTACTCCAATAAAAATGACTATGGCAAAAAGTGCAACAAGCACCTTGCCCTGCAACAAATACCCCACTTCTATCTGCTTGTTGGCCAAGTCATTAAAGGCCGGAAGCAAGGCGTATATCAGAAGTATACTAACCAGCAGCGCTACCAAACTCATTACCACCGACTCCACCATAAACTGGCTAATCAACTGCTTTTTGCCAGCTCCCATCACTTTCCTGACACCTACCTCCTTAGCCCTTTGCGTAGAGCGGGCAGTAGCAAGGTTCATATAGTTGATGCCCGCAATAATCAGCATAAAAATGGCTACAGCACCAAAAATATAGATGTAAGAAATATCTCCGCCCTCCTCGGCTTCATCCTGAATTTTTGAATAAAGGTGAATATCAGTGATCCGTTGCAGTTCGTAATTGATAGTAATTTTGAATTGCTCAAATATCGGGTTAACATGGTCTTTGACTATTTTATCAAAGTTTGTCTGAAAATTTGCAGGCTTATAGCCCTCAGGCAGTTGAATGTAGGTAAAAACCCCAAAATTGCCCCAACTACCCTGATATTGCGGTGCAGAATTACGGGAAATGAGTCCATCGAACCGGAAATGAGAGTTAGCAGGAACATCTTTAATTACACCTGTAATTTTTAGTTGATCATTGTCCTGATCTGTAAGCGACTGATTAAGGCAATCGGTGGTACCAAAATACTTATTTGCCATACTTTCGGTAATGACCATAGAGTATGGCTTATCAAGCGCGGTTTGCGGGTCACCGGCTATAAACTCATAAGAAAACATGTCGAATACCGTTGAATCTGCCAGGAACACGTCCTCTTCGTAAAAAGATTTGTCTTCGTATGTGTACAGGTTTCTTCCAAGCCCAAAAAAGCGAACAGTATTGACAACATCAGGGTAATTCTGCCTGAGCTCATCTGCCATCGGGATTTGGGCCACTGCCCATGTAAATGAGTTGTCGGGCTCCTTAATGTTAGAAACCACGCGATATATATTCCCGGCATTTTCATGGTACCTGTCATAGCTGAGCTCATCCATGATGTAAAGCCCGAGAAACATGCTACATGTAATACCGATAGCCAGACCAAGAATATTGATTGCACTATAGCCTTTTTCTTTCAGGATGTTCCTGATGGCTATCTTAAAAAGATTTTTTAACATGATAATTGAGTTTTATGACCTGAATGAAATCTAGCCATAAATACTCAATTATTATTATATGGTTACTTGAACGGTCAAATTCATGTACTCAACCGTGAAATTTAAGAATTGAATATCAGAGAATTAACTTAGCTATTCATCAGATCTTCTATTTCTTCCGGTTCTATCGGTATGTTCCTCATCAGATCGTTGAGTCCGTCCTCCGTAATAACCACATCGTTTTCAAGCCTGACACCAAGGTTCTCTTCCCTGATATATATGCCCGGTTCTACGGTAAATACCATACCCGGTTGCATTTCCCTGTATATGTTGCCTACATCATGCACATCAAGCCCGATATGATGTGACGTTCCATGCATGAAGTATTTTTTATATGCCGGTTTATCCGGGTCTTGTTTTTTTATATCAGTTTTATCCAGCAGTTTAAGCCCCAAAAGCTCACTTTCCATGATCTTACCTACTTCTTTATGGTACTCCGGAATAGTATTTCCAGACCTTAGCATTTTCATCGCTTCACGCTTTACCCGAAGCACGGCATTATAAACATCCTTTTGTCTCTTCGTGAATTTACCACTTACAGGGATGGCGCGGGTCATATCGGCATTGTAATTGGCGTACTCGGCCCCTACATCCATCAAAAGTACATCTCCGGCCTTGCATTGCTTGCTATTCTCAATATAATGCAGCACGCAGGCATTAAAACCTGAAGCAATGATCGGGATATAAGCAAAGCCACGAGATCGGTTTCTTATAAACTCATGGATATACTCTGCCTCTACTTCATATTCCATCACTCCCGGCTTTACAAACTGTAACACCCGTCTGAAACCTTTCTCGGTGATATCACAAGCTGTTTGCATGGCCTCAATCTCTTTGGGAGACTTAATCGCCCTCAGTTTATGCATCAGTGGAGCGGACCTTTCATATTTATGAACTGGATATTTGTCGCGGCACCATTTACCAAAACGGACATCCCTGGTCTCCACGGCCACATCGGCCCTGATGTGTTCATTGGTGTTCAGATACACATATTCTGCCTCGGCCATCAGTGTGTTAAAAACTCCTTCAAACTGAGAAAGCCAAAAGATCTTTTCTACACCAGAAGCCTCGGTTGCCTCTTCCTTGGTATACTTATGTCCTTCCCATATAGCAATATTTTCATCGGTTTCTTTGAGAAAAAGTATTTCGCGCAGCTTTTTATCATGAAAGTCCGGGTACAACACGAGTACACTTTCTTCCTGATCAATCCCTGACAGATAATACAGGTCGTTGTTCTGCCTGAACGGCATAGTACCGTCTGCATTGGTAGGCATTATATCATTAGCATTAAAAATGGCGATGGCATTGGTTCTCATCTCGTTCGCCAGCCTTCTCCGGTTTTCTATAAAAAGATCTTTTGTAAGGGGAGTATATTTCATAGTCTTGAGATTTTAGTCTTGAGTTCTGAGTCATCACGGCCGTGACTGGATGGCTCCTTACTGCTTTGTACCTGTTATTTTTCTTAGTTTTAGTGCTTTTATTTTCAACCTGAAAAAGTGTAGATTTAATTTATGCAGAAGTTTTACCTTCATATCATTCTTTTTCTGTTTTTGGCGGCTGAATCAGGAGCTCAACAAAAATACTGGATATATTTTAAAGACAAAACGGGCACTGAACAAGCTCCAGGCACCGATTTTTATGACCTGCCACTAAACAAAAGCTACCTCGACAGCCTGTCGGCTCTGAATATACCCGTCATCCATCAGTCAAAATGGTTAAATGCTGTAAGTGTTGCCACTGAACAACACAGGATACAACTCCTTGAAAACCTTGATTTTGTAGACAATGTCCAGCCTGTGAGCAGGGAACTTAAGGTTTACGCCTATTCCGCCATAGTAAACAACCAGACTTATGCCCTGCAACAGCTCAATGCTGATACCCTGATTACGATGGGGCTACATGGCAAAGGGGTAAAAATCGGTATTATTGACGGCGGCTTTCTTGATGCGGATAAAGAAGAATCGCTGAACCGTTTTTCAAAAGAAATCGGCCCCTCCTATTATCATAATTTTATCGAAAAAGACATTCCTGACCCTTTTGCCGGATCCCGTAAGCACGATGATGACCATGGCACCAAAGTATGGAAGCTTATCGGCGGATTCAGCAAAGATAACAACAAACATTACGGTCTGGCCAGTCAATCCACTTACTACCTAGCTCGTACTGATCAGGGCGACAAAGAATACAGAGGTGAAGAAGATTACTGGATTGCGGCCCTGGAATGGATGCATGGCCACGGTATAAGGCTGGTCAATTCTTCATTAGGCTACTCCACCGGATACGACAACCCTAACGAAAACTATCATCCCCGGGATGTAGACGGGCAATCTGCCGCTATAACTAAAGCAGCCACTATCGCAGCCCGGGAAAAGAATATGATCTTAGTGATTGCTGCCGGCAATGATGGTGCTAACGACTTCGGGGTGATCTCTATTCCGGCAGATGCAGAAGGGGTACTGGCAGTAGGTGCTACCGGTTTTCTTCACTGGAAGCGGCAAGGCTATAGTTCCATAGGCCCCGAAGGCTTAGCTTATGTAAAACCAGAAGTCGCCTGCTTTTCCGGTCGTGGCACTTCATTCTCCGCGCCTGTAATTACAGGTCTAATTGCTGCTATTATGCAACAAAGACCTGCTATAAGCAATAAGGAGGTTATCGACCTGATCAAGCGATCGTCTCACCTGTACCCTTACCCCAACAACTACCTGGGTTACGGTGTACCGGACGCAAGGAAAATAATCCGGCTTTTGAACCAACAGGAAGTAAAGCCTGCACATCAAGAAATATTGGCGACTGCGGACACCATTGAACTGGAAATAGCCGGCATGAATACCGTGATTTTTCACAAGAAAGACAGGACGCAGGTTATCTCACAGGAAATAGCAAAGCCTCGCAGGAATAAACTTATTGTCAAGCGGGTTGACAATACCCGTTTCTCAACGGTAGCCAGCCCTGAAAAAGTAATTGAAATAAAATGGCCTTAACTACTCCATCTCCGACAGTTCAAGCCATCGCAGTTCCTTTTCATCGATAGCTTCCTCAATTTTCTTTAGTTCTTCACCCCACTCCATAAGTAAATTGTGGTCTTGCTCCCCGGAATTCAAACGCTCCATCAGCTCCTTTTTCTTTTTCGACAATTCCTCAAGTTCACCTTCCAGTGACTCAAACTCACGCTTCTCTTTATATGACATCTTGCGTTTGTTATCATCCTTCACCTTTTCCTGCTTTGGAGGTTCTTCTTTTTTAGGTTCCGGCTTTGATGCCTCCTGCTGCTTGAGCCACTCCCTGTAAATGCTATAATTACCGGCAAAGTCCTTGATCTCCTTACCCTCATCAAATACAAAGAGGTGTTCCACCAGGCGATCCATAAAGTACCTGTCGTGCGAAACTATGATCAGGCACCCCTGGAACTGGCTTAGAAAATCTTCCAGCGTCCTCAAAGTGATCAGGTCAAGATCATTGGTAGGCTCATCCAGTATCAGGAAGTTGGGGTTTTGTACCAGCACACAGAGCAACTGTAATCTCCTTTTCTCCCCTCCGCTCAGATTATCTACATAATCATACTGCGCTTTTGGAGAAAAGTTGAATAAGGTAAGGAATCTTGATGCCGTAACTGTCTTGCCATCGGATAGCGTAATCACCTCGGCGATTTCCTGCACCACTTCAATGACCTTCATACCCGGTTTAAACTCAGGCTCTTTTTGCTTGTAGTATCCCATTACGGTTGTTTCTCCTTTGGAAACCTCTCCCGCATCTGGCTGGAGCTGCCCGGTGAGAATGTTAAGGAAAGTTGATTTACCGGTACCGTTCTTTCCTACAATACCCAGTCTTTCACCCTTTTTAAAGGTATAGCTAAAGTTTTCAAACAGTTGCTTTTCCCCGAAGCCCTTGGACACGGCCTCCATCTCAAGCACCTTTCCGCCCTGCCTTCTCGTTTTCACATCAAGCTCAAGCTTCTGTTTTTCAAGGTTTTGGTGTGCCTTTTCTTTAACTTCCTTGAAAGCATCTATTCTGTACTTAGCCTTGGTACCCCTGGCTTTTGGCTGTCTTCTGATCCACTCCAGCTCCTTATTGTACAGGTTTTTGGCCTTTTCTTTCTCGCTTTGCTGCTGCTCCTCTCTTTCTGATTTCTTCTCCAGGAAATAAGAGTAATTGCCAGAGTACTTGAAGATCTGATGTTGATCCAGTTCTATAATTTCATTGGTGACACTTTCCAGAAAATACCTGTCGTGGGTAACCATAATGATTGCCATCTGACTTTGGGAAAGATATTCTTCCAGCCACTCAATAGCATCAAGATCAAGATGGTTTGTCGGCTCATCGAGAATGACAAGGTCAGGCTTTTCAATAAGTGTTTTGGCAAGGCCTACGCGCTTCTTTTGACCTCCGGACAATTCCCCGACTTTCTGTTGAAAATCAGATATGCCCAGCTTACCCAATATCTCCTTCACCTGCCCTTCATAGTTCCACCCGTCGAGTTCGTCCATTCTGGAGATAAGGGACGTGATCTTATCGGCTGCTTTCGGGTCTGTTTCACTTTTGAGCAGGCACTCTTCATATTGCTTTACCAGCAGAGGTAATTCATCGGTACTATCCAATACGGCTTCGAGCACGGTTTGCGCAACTTCAAAGTCGGGCTGCTGCCCCAGATAGGTCAGCTTCACATCATTGGCCAGCACCACCTCTCCCGAATCGGGGGCATCCAGCCCGGCCAGTATTTTCAGCAATGTGGATTTACCACTGCCATTAACTCCTACCAAAGCCACTTTTTGCCCCTGGTCTATCCCAAAAGAAATTTCCTGAAAAAGCACTCTCGCGCCATAAGACTTCGAAAGCTTGTCTACCGATAAATAATTCATGGTGCAAAGCTAATGTAAATTGCCCTGCTATTTGAGATGAGCCAGCAAAGATTATTGTCGCGGCTCATTCCAGTTTTGTCGGATCCATATAGTTCATGGTAACGAATGACACCAGTAACGCCGAGGCAATGCCCTCTACCACAATCACTACTGAAACTATATATGGATTCATAAACCTCCCCATGGGCTCATTTTCGATAATACTCTGCATGAGACCTGTATCGATAAACGAGACATAAAAGAACACAAACAGGCCAAACAGAATGGAACCTATAATACCGGTCAATATGCCCGTGCCCATTCCTTTAAAATAGGTAAACTCCTCCGGGGCCTTCTTTTTAAGGGTTTTGATCGCCGTGAGGATACCTGCAATCATAATAACAACATTCATTACCCTCAGCTCAACTACATAAAGTAACCCGAGAAGCTGCATGATGAAAAAGAACACGATCAGTCCTAAGGCTATGGACAAACCATACTTTTCTGAAATATAGGTTTTTGCGCTTGATTTGGTTTCCATGGCAGGTTGAAGTTTGGTGGTATATCAATTTACAAAAAATCCGGTTCATCTGAAAGCAGGCATATCCGGGTTTATTTTTCCCTCCTTTTTTTCTAACTTACCCTTATCAACCATACTAAAACCCCATAATTATGAAAGCACTAAAAGTAATAGGTGTAATTCTAGGAATCCTTATTTTAATAGGATTGATATTATACTTATCAGGCCCGGATAAATACTATATGGAACGATCAATAGTGATCAATGCCAGCCCGGCTGTGGTATATGATGAACTCAATAGTTATGAAAATTTCAATAAATGGTCACCCTGGTTTACCAAAGACCCAAACACAAAATACACCTATGAAGGCCCGAAAACAGGAGTAGGCACAAAAATGACCTGGACGAGTGACCATAAGGAAGTCGGCACAGGCTCAATGTGGATCGTTGAGAATGAAGAAAACAAAATGGTCAACAGCAGAATGGCCTTTGGCGGTTACCCGGGGGAACCCAATGCACGATTTGTACTTGAGGACGCAGAAAATGGCGCCACTAAGGTAACCTGGACTTATGAAGAAGAACTACATGGCATTGCTCCGGCTTTCGCTGTATTTTTTGACCTGGAATCAATGTTGGGACCTGATTATGAAAAAGGCCTGTCTGATCTAAAAACCTATATCGAATCAAAACCGGCACCCGCCACTGATATAGCTGTAGCCGTAGTAGATGTGGAGCCTATAACCTACATAGGCCTGGAGGCTTCGGCAGATGCATCGAATTCAGATGCTATAAGCTCAACCATGGCCACATTGTATGGTCAACTCATGCAGGCGGCTCAAACCTCAAACCTGCAAATGTCGGGAGCACCGCTTGCTGTTTACAAGTCATTTGATGAAGACAATATGGAAATCATCTGCGGGCTGCCCGTGCAAAAAGGCACTACAATAGATCATGAATCTATAACCATTGGGGAAACACTTGGCGGTAAAGCTGTAAAAGCCACTCATAAGGGAAACTATGATAACTTGCCCTTTACCCACGAAAAGGTCAATGAATATATAAAAGCCAACAACCTTCAAATAGTGGGGTACCCGTACGAAGTTTACATTACTGACCCTGAGCAAGTCAGTGATACTTCCCAATGGGTGACCGAGGTTTACTACCCTCTTGGCGGTGGTGAGTAAAGCGTTGTTAACTCCCGGAACATTCTCTTGCTCCGGGAGTTATTCACTTTCATGCTCTCGTGACTCATATCTCTTTTTCTTCCACTCCATAAGTTCAGCTTTTCGTTTCTCAAGTTCCTCTTCGCTGAATTCAAAACCAATCAACTTATCCAAATCCGGCTGTCCCGCATCCACCCAGCAGGTATACCAGAAGTTGCCCACCATTGCGACTGCCTTTCGCATTTGCCGCTCTACCATACCATTAAGCATTTTATGATACGCCTTTGAGAAGTCTGAGGAATAAACCTGTACAGTAGCGTTTCCCCTGGTTTCAAAAGCATACTTTTTATCGCTCCCTGTATCTTGCGTTAGTTTCCTTTCAAAGTTCAGCACAGAGTCCAAAGCTTCATGCGCCTGGATCACTCCGTTCCATATCTCAAGTTGCGGATTATCAATGTACCGGGCCTTACCAACAAAGAAATCATACTCTGAAGAAAACAACTCAGGCAGCCTGGACTCCCATAAACCATGGATACCATGCTGGCCTGTCAACTGGCCATTATAGTTCTGCGTGGTATGCAAGGGCACATTCGCATCGGCGATATAGTGACCCAGATCGGCAGAAAGCACCAGAATAGCCTTAACATCCCCTATCCTCATGGCATCGGTCAGCCTGTACCTCATGAGGTTGACATGCCACGGTACTATGCCGTAGGCATTGAGTGTATCTTCCGTAAATTTTTCAACAGCATCCTGCCAGTATCGCGGCATTTTGTAGACAGCGCTATCACCATACACATCTATATCTATAAAATGGCGTGGCTCCTCACCTTCAACAGCATACCGCCTCTTATCCGGGTTCACCGCATTTTCGGTGATGTATTGAATATGATATTTATAAAAGCCGATCATCTCAACAGGAAGAGTAAAAACAGCCAGCCTGTTGATCTGCTGATGCGCATAAAAACCCCACATCGACGCCGAACAAAAAATAAATATGAGGCCGCAAACGGGGAGTATAATTTTTTTCAAAGTGAGGTAATTACTATTT
>NZ_SMLW01000138.1 GCF_009711405.1 Fulvivirga kasyanovii
TCTTGTACCTTGCTGATAGCCATTATCGAGCATCATTCTAAATAGATCATCGACACTTGTAGTAACTCCATCAATATTAAAAGCATTTCCAACATAATAAGGATCCCCGTGCACAACTACATCATACCACCCCTTTTTTGACACAAGATTTTGTACACTCTTCTTTGTCGCAGCATCTGATCCAAATGCAGCTCCCCCCATCCATAATTTACTTGCAGATCTCTTGGCCACTGTCTTCACAACAGCTTTACCAGCAGCCGTCACAATGGATTTGATCAAGAAGACATCTGAAATAGCCAATCCGGCATTAAGTACAGCGCGGCTGTAGTCCCCTTGCTGAGCCCAATAGATTGCATCCCTCCCTGAACCCCAGATTGGAATGTATCCATCAGCACCAGACAGCCCAACACCTGCATCAGCACTAGGACGATTGCCTGCCCTGATTATAGTTAGTGTTGACGAAGTACTAAACAATGAACCTTCCGCATTCCCGTACAAGGGCGCATCCTTTTCTCCACCCGTTCTTGCCCTTATTCCCGTATCAAAATACAATGCTGCTTCATCGGCATTAAGCGGATTAGAATCAAAATCCTCTTGGTAGCTGTAATTGTCTACACTTCCATTATTGAAGCTAAAATTGTGAATCCCATTTGGTAAAGAACCATAGTTAATAGATAAATTACCTGCGGTTAGAGACCAATTCCCCCCACCAAAACTATGGTTCCATTGGAGGTTACTTCCCCTGGTACCCAGACTATTAAACACCCTATACCCGCCATTCACAAACTCATCATCACGGGTAAGATCAGCATAAGACCCACCACTTGGGTCATTGTAATAAACCGGGTTGTTGCCGGAGTAGGAGTACGGGCTTTCGTCCAGATAGCTGCTGGCATAAGGGTCAATACCTGTCATCCTTCCCATAGCTGGGTCATAATGGCGCAAAGGCATCTCGTATAGCTCTGCGAACCCATTGTACTCGCTACCACCATTAAACAGGTAACGGTTTGGTTTGGCCGTAACCCGCTGATAGGAGTTAAAAGTCAAGCCATACGGGTAATAGTCATCCTTCTGCACCACTGCGGACTCGGTGAGCACTACATTCATATCATCAAAGAACACTGGCAATGGGCTGTTGCTCTCATTGCTCAGGTAAATATAGACAAAG
>NZ_SMLW01000196.1 GCF_009711405.1 Fulvivirga kasyanovii
AGTAAACAAGTAATCGGTAAAAATGGGTGGTTAGAATATCGGGATTTTGAATATTTCCACCGCACTAACTATTCCCTTGAGGGGATTATAGGAGTGTTTTCAGCAGTGAAAGGTTCTGGCAGAGCATTGATCCGGGGGATCCTGAATATTTTCCATGAGGTTTGTCTTATATTTTGGTGTACGAGACGGAAAATTTCAGGATGACGGGTTTATTGAATGGCCTTGCACCGAGGCTGGAACTTACTTAGCACAAATACCACGTCATTCCGGAATTTTCGCAGTGTAGCGGAGAAAATATCCGGAATCCCCGCGAACCAAGGCAGAGGCTGAAGATTACGTAGTGCTGGCCATTACTTTTTTACCCGGCAAAGATTGCATTACTGCATCCTAAGACGTCGAGTCCTCTGCGAGCTTAGGTTAACCCACATTTTATGTAGAAATTAGAAATAAAACTACGGATGGATAATCGTGTTATCGAGGAACAAATAAAAGGGGTTAGCTTTTCGGATGGTAGATTAAGGCAGCGCTATGAGTCGTGTTTATTGATGATAGAATCCAAAGATTGGAGCCAATCTTTTCCTACCTTGATAAAAAACAGCTATGCATTAAAAGGTTTTTATCGTTTTATAAACAACAGTCGGGTGACGCAGTCAACATTTATAGAAGGTTACAAAAGCGGTCTTTCCAACTATAGTAAGCAACAGGAGGACCAGGAAAGTTCATGGTATCTGATACATGATACGATGTATGTAGAGTTTAATGATCGGGAATTGGATTTGGGTTACACCCAAGGCAAAGATTCGAATGGATTTCTATTACACCATGGCTTATTATTAGATCAGGATCACGTTCCCCTGGGCTTGCTTCACCAGGATATGATCCACCGCGATCGTTCTGATTTTGGAAAGCGGGGAGATTGTAGAAAGAAATCCATCGATGATAAGGAATCTTCCAAATGGTTAGCCGGCATACAAACAGGAAAAGACTTTAGTGAAGCAACAGGCAGGAAGCTTGTCCACCTGCTGGATAGAGAAGCGGACATAGCCGAGGTAATCAATTTATTTCTGAGCAACCGTCATGAAGGTTCTGGCTTTATTATACGGGCCCGCCATGATCGCAGCACATTAACACACAGCCAAAGGGAGCAAGAGGAAAACCTAGGCCTGTTTCGTCTATTCAGCCTGATTAAGGAAAGTAATCACCATAAAATAATCCAACGTACGCTACGCAATAAAGCAGGCAAGCCTTATGAAGCCGAATGTTGGCTACGCTATGAGGCCTACAAGTTCAGAGGTATAGAAAGTGCCATCACATGTGTGTTCCTGGAGGAAGTTTCTACTACGAAAGAATCTAAAATGACGGGATGGTACCTGCTGACCGACCTTCCGGTACGGAGTTTTGAAGAAGCTGAACAGGTTGTAGAAGGCTATACAAAGAGGTGGGTAATTGAAGAGTTTCATAAATGCTATAAAACAGGTTGTAGTATAGAGAAGCGTCAGTTTGATAGCCGAGGGCCGCTGTGTACAGTCATTGGTTTTTTAGGGCTTTTGGCTATTCAACTACTTCGCAGTAGGTATTTGGCAAAAATGAGTCCTGAATCATCATTTGAAGATGTTGTGCCTCAACTACAGGCGCAGGAGCTGGCCAGGAAAGTTGCGAAAAAATATTTGATGCCCATCGATCTGACCATCGCCCAAGAGGGCACGGTGTTATGGTGGATACTCTTATTGGGAAGAATGGGAGGACATCAGGGCTTTAAAAGCAAAGGCATGCCGGGATGGCAAACCTTATGGAAAGGCTTGAGTTATTTTAATACGTTGTTAGAAGGATATGAAATGCAGGCATCTCCTTAAAATGTGGGTTAACCTAAGTCTGCGAGAGACATCGGCTGGAAAATAGAACACCCTCCGACCTGCGGCCACCTCCCTCGAGGGAGGATTAATGCTGTTGAAGGATTTCTTTTCG
>NZ_SMLW01000409.1 GCF_009711405.1 Fulvivirga kasyanovii
CTATAACCAGGCTCCTAAACCTTATAATTCAACATTTGACGGCTTTGGATACACTACACCTCAAGCTACCAATCTGGTGGAATCGGGCTTGTGCTATGCCGATGAAAATGGAACAATAAAGTCCTTTGACATATCAGGCAATAACGACCTTAACAAAACAAACTTTGAATTCGATCTTTATTCATTTTCTTTTGGAGGTAATAGCGGTAAATTCATATTTAAAGACAAAACCACGGGGGTAAGCCTGGACAGGCAAAATATAATCTTTAAGGCTACCACTAATAGACTAGACCTAAGCACAGCACTGGAGGCTGTAACGCCAGATGGCACTCGATATATTTTTGGACTAGTGGGCTACACATACACTTCGCAATTGCAACCAGTAGACACTTCCCAGGAACCTGTTCGCCCGCCCACCAAAGCACGTACATGGTACCTGACAAAAATTATTTATTCTGATAAAACAGAAGTAGTTTTTAAATATTCTGATAAAAGAACCTCTATTTCCACACCTTCGCTTGATAAAACCTGGCAACACATAACCGTACCACCTGGTAAGCAATATCCAGGCGCTACAGATGTTGTTACTGAAGTTATTACATGCAGCAAATTAGAGAGCTATTACCTTGACAGTGTATACTTTACCAATGGGAAATTGAAATTCAGAACAAGTCCCCGGGAGGATCTTCAGGAAGGATTGAAGCTTGATGCCATTGAGTTATATGATAATGATGATCACCTGGTTAAGAAAGCGCGGTTTATATATGAATATTTTGAAGCTTATACTAGTGGTTACGATTGGTTGAGCATCTCGGAAACCGCCAGAATCGCCCCTCTTAGACGGAGCCTCTACACTAATGATTACATTTCGAACTCTAAAAGGGATCAATACAGAAGCAAACGTCTGAAGCTGAAGAGTGTTCAGGTAACGGATGGTACTTTAAACGGAACAAAAATTCCTGCTTATAGTTTTACTTACAATTCTATAACACTACCGCGCAAAACTTCTTTTGCCCAAGACTTATGGGGTTTCTATAATGGGGCAGATCTCAATGAAACCCTGTTGCCCAACTATAACAAACTTGGTTATTGGGATGGCAACATTCCAGACTATTTCCTGGTAACGGATCCCACTACCCGCAGAGTTGGGAACCGATCCGCCAATGAAGCAAAAATGGCCGCATGCGCATTATTGAAAATTAATTATCCTACAGGTGGCCATACATCTATTGAATATGAAGCCAACAAAATCCTGGAAACCCAATCCTCATCAATATTGATTGATAAAACAAAAAATGCTGTTAATGTTTCCAGTGGGGTAAGTGTCGAAGAATTTGAAGTCCCTGATATTGGGTTTAGCATGAACTTATTTATAGGAGGGGTAATGAAATACGTAAAGGCCAACCCTGTTAGTATCCATATAACCCTAAATTGCTGCCCCAATCCTCCTGATGACCCCTGCCCTATTAATAATGGTTATTGTGTGCCCTACGATGCCAACTATCCGACCAAGGGGTTGTACACAAAATTAGAAAGGTGGAACAATGAAACAGGAACCTGGGTAAGAACCAATCCGGGAGAACAGGTTTATGACTTTAAAACCTTGGAACAACACTCCAATGTTCAAACCTTCGGTAGCGATAATTATAAGCAATTAAGCTATAGTACAGGCCTTATTCCAGGTCGTTACAGGATTACCGCAAACTACCCGGACAATGCCCCTTCTCAAGGAGGGACAGGCACAAATGCTAATATTGCAAGTATTAGCCTCACCTATAAAGAAAAGGAGACCGATGAAATCCATAGCAATAGGATTGTAGGAGGTCTAAGAGTGCAAAAGATAGAAGAACACAATGAAACTGGCTCACTATTACTACAGAAAAAATTTGTTTATGAGCATGGGAAACTCATGACGCAGCCTATTTTTTACAGAAAATTCTCAAACCATAACTTCGCCAATGATAACAGCGCACATTGCAGCAGTAATCAGGCTGACCCCAATTCATTCAATTGTAGTTCTAACGAGAGTGGGTGCCCAAGTGTACCTTGCCAATGTGACTATGTAGATGTTTATCAATATACTTTATACTCTAATCCTGTTGCTAATTATAGCTATTCTGCACATGGAGGGCTTGTAGGATATAACAGCGTGACTATTTCTTATGATAAAGATGGAAAGCGCGGCAGTTCGCAGTACTTTTACCATAACAACCCCGATAGTCACTCCTATGAAATTACAGTACCGGGTATACCTCCCTCTAATGACTTACTTAATGGGCTTATTTCTAAGCAAGTGGAGTATAATGGCAACGTCCCTGTCAAGTCTGTTGAGTACAAATATGAGCTTTCAGGTTTTGCTATTAAATGGTGCTTCAAAACGGAATATAATCCACCTTGGATAACAGCCCTTGACGGTAATGTTCATCCATCCTCCCGGTTCGAACCAGAACATTTTTACCTTCATTTTTACCCTTTGAAACTAGGCAAACAGAACCTGCAAAGCAAAACCGAAACTTTCCACAATACTCAGCAGGAGAAACGTGATTATGTAGTGACTACTACTTATGAGTATAATGACCGAAATCAGGTAACAGTTTTGAGTACTACTGATAGCAAAAATCAGGAACTCATTACCTCAAATTTTTACCCCCAGGATTATGCCCATTCGCAGAATGTGTATGAGAAAATGGTAGAAGATAACGTCATAACCCCGGTTATTAAATCAGAGACCTTAAATAAAACCAAAGCCAAAAAAATAAAAGGGCAGGAGCATGAATTCAAAGTGACACCTACAGGTATCTATGTGCCTTCCCTCTCAAAAGTTTGGCAAAAAAGCGGCTATGAACATGAGGCTGATTACCTGTATGACGATCACGGGAACCTCATTCAATGGCAAAAGGACAGAGATCGACCCGTTTCGTATTTGTGGGGCTATCAACATACATTGCCGATAGCAAAAGTGGAGAATGCAACCCATGATAAAATAGCTTTTACCAGCTTTGAAAGCCCTGACCAGGGAGGCTGGGAGTATGAAACCGATAATGTAATTTCAGGCGGGGTTTCCGGTGAGCAATGCTTAAAGGGGTTTGGGCATATCTATAAAAATAACCTACCCGAAGGTGACTACATAATAAGTTGCAAGGTAAAGCGTATTGAAGAAGGACAACAGGGACGGATAAGTATTAATGACGGCGAAGATTTTCTAATAAACAATAGCACCACATGGAAGTATATTGAATTGCCTTATCAAGGAGGTGACTTTACCTTGTATTATTCTCAAATTCATGTAGATGACCTAAGGCTTTATCCAAAAGAAGCTCAAATGGAAAGCTATACCTACACCCCTTTAACAGGTATAACCTCCAGCACAGACCCAAATGGTATAACTTCTTATTATGGTTATGACCCACTGGATCGTTTACAGACAGTAAAAGATCATGAAGAATATATATTAAAGCAGTACATCTACCATTATCAAAATAAGCAGTAACAATCGTTTCTATGGACAAGGCTAATAATTTTTTTATTAACACAATTATATTTTTTCTGATTTGCCATCTGGCAAATGGAAGCACAGGTACCCCCTTAAAAGTAGAGATTAAGGGGCCTGCATCGATTTGTCTAGGATCCTCGGCTACCTATACTTTAGTCGGAAGTTCCGGAGAATCGGTACCTGTTTACGGGTATAGTTGGAAGATCCCACAAGGAGCAACCATTGTTTCAGGAGTAAGCACTAATGAAGTAACCATAAAATTCGACGCTGTCGGAATAGGTGGATTAATTGAAGTAAGTGGCAACACATTGGCGGCATACTTATCAGTAAACATATATAGTTCCGCCCCAAAACCAGGTATAATTTCAGGCCCCTCGACAGTATGTAAGGGGGGAACTGCGCAATTTACCATTGATCCTGTCAATTCACCTAATGTCAGTAAGGTTATGTGGGTTGAGCCCAGGGCAACGGTTGTGTCATCTGATCATAAATCTGCTACCGTCAAGTTCCCTGAAAACTATGAAAACGGAGATTTGATTGTGTATATCGTACCTAAAGCCTGTACGCCTCACACTTCCGTCAAACACCTGACAGCAGGAGAAAAAGTCCCTGAAGTTCCTGGAGAAATCATGGGCAGTACAAGGGTAACTCCTGGTGAATCAAAAATTACTTACAGCATACCGACCATCCCTAATGCCACGAGCTATGATTGGTCTCTACCACAAGGAGGAAGCATTATTTCAGGTAACGGGACTAACAATGTAACAGTAGCTTTTTCAACTGCATTTAACGAGGGAGCCATAAAGGTGAGAGGGGTAAATAGCACTTGCAGCGGTGAATACTCTTTACCTTTACCCTTAAGGTTTTCTACTGTACCTGGTGATGCCGGGCCTATAAAAGGTGAGCCGGAAGTGTGCCTCGAGGGAGATCAGGTCCTGACTTTTTCTGTTGATCCTATTTCCAATATTGATTTAGACAACATTAATGACGACAACCGTTACGTCTGGATGGTATCGGGTGGTTCTATTCAACCTCTTGGCAATCCTGATGCCGGAGGCGACATGCGCACCAATGTAATGCAGGTAAAAATTTACGCCATGAAATACAGTGGAAATTTCCCACTAACAATCTCTGTACTTGGTCAAAAAAAAATGGATGATGGCACAATAGCACAGGGGAAGTTATCTTCTAAAGAAATAGAAGTATACTACCCCGTACAGCACATTTCCTCAATCAACGGCCCGAATGTAATTTCAAAAGGAGCACAAGGAGTTGCCTATAGTGTGAATATACAACCTAATGCCGATACATATTCTTGGTTAAATCCGCCAGGCACAACTATTTCCCTCATAAATAATAATAGTATTCAGCTTGATTTTAAAGAACAATTTAACGGAGGTGTACTCAAGGTTGCTGGAGTCTCCGAAACCTGTGGTATTGGGGAGTACACGGAGCTTTATATAAATGACCCTAATGCGCCTTTACTTGAGGCATCTCCAGACAAAAATTATGTGATTGAGAGGAGTTCACTAATACCTTTTAAAAACAAAAACAACCCGTCATACAGCAATGTGGCCGCATCTCAGGTACAGTATTTTGATGCACTCGGAAGACCTACACAACATGTAGTACATGCGGGATCACCCAAAATGAATGATCTCATAGATTATGTGGAGTATGATCCGTCAGGAAGAAAACATAAACAGCTTCTAACCTATGTCGATGGGTTAAACAATGGTACCTGGAGGAATAATATAACTACCGGGCAAGCCGACTTTTATAGCACAGGTCATGCTTTAGGCAATGAGGTAGCGGATGATGCATATCCCTGGGAAACAATAGATTATTATGAATCACCTCTGGATAGAGTGAAACGAAAGACAGGACCTGGAGAAACATGGGGAGAAGACAGAGCGTTGGGGTACTCTTATCTGCTCAATGATTTGAATGATGATGAGGTGCTGATATGGGAATTACAGGAAGGTTTACAGGCTTCCGGCAAATATGCCACCGGAGAATTGCAAAAAGTGGAAATGACTGATGAGGATCGTCATAAAACTATTGAATTTATTGACAAACTTGGGCAAACCATTTTAAAACGGGTACAAGTTCATAAAAACGAAGATCCTGAATTATGGGCTGACACTTACTATATCTACAATGACTATGGTAATTTAAGCTATATATTACCTCCGGAAGCAGTAAAAAAGATCGGCTCTCCTTCAATCCCATATACTGTTTCCCCTGATCTGTTAAAACTTTGGGCCTTCCAGTACAAATATGATGACCGTAACCGTATAATCGAAAAACGTGTTCCTGGATCAGATTGGGTGTATATGATCTATGACGGCAGGGATCGCCTCGTGCTGACACAAGATGGGAATCAACGAGACCCTAATAAAACAACGGGCCGGGAATGGTCTTTCACCAAATATGACCGGTTCAACAGGCCTGTTGCCACCGGCATATATACGCATTCTGTAAGCGCTACCCGGGCAGAGATGCAGGCTGTAGTTGATGTTTTTTACAATACTGCGACTGGAAATTCGGATAAATGGCATGAGGAAGCAGGTACTACCACCCATGGATACACGAGCCGGTCGTTTCCTGATACAGCCTCAGAAAGTGATTACCTGACAATAACCTACTATGACAGCTATGACTTCAAAAGCCTGGCTGACTTTGGTCCGGACTACGATTATGACGCTACTCAGCTAGGCCCTGAAACTTGTGCTCAGGGAACCTACTCCTTTCCCTCGAAAGAATTTAGCCGTGTACGGGGCCTCTCAACCGGTAATAAGATCAAGGTACAGGATGGCAACAATACATGGTTATGCTCAGTGACTTACTACGACGACCGCTACAGAGTCATTCAAACTATTACAGAAAATCATTTCGGAAGTAAGGATAAATACAGCACACTTTATAATTTCCCCGGTTGGATTCTGGCTACCAAAACAAGTCATCAAAAAGATGGCGAAGTATACGGGATCAAAAAGCGCTATACCTATGATCACACAGGCCGGCTTATGCAAGGTTATCATGAGCTTATTAAAAACGATACGTCGCAGGGTGAAGTACTGTTAGCGGAGAACAAATACAATGAACTTGGGGAGCTGATAGAAAAGAACCTGCATGTGGAAAACAATGGGCCTCACCAATCCATCGACTACCGTTATAACATCCGTGGGTGGCTTGAAAGTGTGAATAGCAGTACACTTCAAATTGACCCGGAAAGAAATGTAGATGACGCAAACCCCGATCTTTTCGGCATGGAACTCTTGTATAACCATCCTCTAAATGGAGTTCCTGCCGGGAATTAAAGACTATAGAAAGAATGAAAGACTTCATGCGAAAAATTACTTCAACCCTCTTAGTACTGATTAGTTTTTATGCCAATGGCCAGACGAATGTCACCTGGACAGACCTGACTGGGGTGGAAGTGCAAAATGACAATGCCCTTGTTAAAACAGCCGGGTGGGGAACTACAAATGGAGGGGCTGCTTCTGTTGAAACACTAGCAGCAGGAGCTTCCGGCTGGGCAGAGTTTACAGCTTATGCCACAGGTTACGAGCGCTATTTTGGCCTTACGCAAAGCAATATAGATGCTGGTAACGTCATGGATTATACCATTAAATTAAATAATAATAACAACGTTGTCATTCAGGAGAATGGAAGCCCTAAAGCAGGTTTTGGAACCTTTGTTGATGGCGATGTATTGAGGATAGAAAGAACTGGCTCTACGGTAGAATACAAATGGAATGGAGACACTTTTTACACGTCGCAAACAGCTTCATCCACATCACTGGTTGTAGATGCCTGTTTTTATCATAGTGGAGGGGCCATAAACAATGCTGTCTTATCCTTTGGTACAGCAGCAGTTGTTACTGTACCGGATGCTCCGGAAAATTTACAAGGCACTGCCACAATAAGCGGCATAGAACTCAACTGGACAGACACATCCAGTAATGAAAATGGATTTAGATTGGAGCGCAAAACGGGAACAGGGGCTTATGAACTGCTGGCTACTATAAACGCTAATATTATAACTTATAAAGACACTGATGTTTTGCCAGAAACTACCTATTCCTATAGACTTACCTCATTTAATGATGCAGAGGGTTCCGGGTATAGCAATATAGTTACTTTAACCACACCTGCGACTCCACCGCCAACAGGCTCAGCCGTCACCTGGACCGATTTAGTTGGGGTTGCGGTACAGGCAGATAACTCATTAGTAAAAACCGCAGGATGGGGCACAGACAATGCCGGAGCTGCCTCTTCAGAAGTGCTGGCAGCCGGAGTTGACGGCTGGGTGGAATTTACAGTTTATGCTACGAATCACGAACGCTACTTTGGCCTTACTCAGAGCAACACCAATGCAGGCAGTGTTATGGATTATGCCATCAAGCTTAGCAGCACGAATACTATAGTGGTTCAGGAAAACGGAACTTCAAAGGGAGGTTTTGGTGAGCTCTCCGATGGTGATGTTTTAAGAATTGAAAGAACTGGCACCTCTATTGAATACAAAAAAAATGGAATTGTTTTTTATCCATCTCAGGTGGTATCAACCTCCCCACTGCTAGTTGATGTATGCTTTTACCATAAAGGTGGTGAGATAAAGAATGTAGATATTTCTTTTGGGCGATTTTCAAACACTGGCCCTGCTCCACAGAAATTACAGGCAACAGTAACAGACTTTGATAAAATACAACTTGAATGGGAAAGTACTAAGGATGTTGCTTATGAAATAGAAAGATCCGTAACATCAGGCACGGGGTACAGCTTAATTGCAACAACTACTCCCGGAACCTCCACTTACAAAGATCACTCACTTGAGGCTAACACCTTATACTATTATCGTATAAGGGGCGTTTATAAAGGCGATCAATCTGTTTATAGCACCGAAGTATTTGGCACTACCAAAACTCCACAGACCACTGATCTTACTCAGGATCATAACCCGGTGTACAATGGCAATATCTCAGCAATAAAATGGAAAACGCACGGAGATGCCGAAGAGAAACTTTATACCTATAAATATGATCCAATGAACAGGATCACAAAAGCACAGTATGCCCAGAGAAATACAGCAACCCATACATGGACATCGGCAAAAGGAGGTTATAGTGTAAATAATATTAACTATGACCTGAATGGGAATATTCAAAGTCTTAACAGGCAATCTATGGAGGAAGACCTGCGAACCATAGATGCACTTACCTACACCTACAATGGCAAAGGCAATCAATTGACCGCCGTGAGTGATGCAGCAGGCTGGGATGGTTTTACAGACCGCAACACCACAGGAGATGACTATGAATATGATGCCAACGGTAACATGACTAAAGACAGGAATAAAGAAATAGAGGCGATTGAATATAATAACCTTAATTTACCAGTGAAAGTACTTAAAACCGATGGTAAGTATATTAAATATATCTATGACGCAACCGGAGTAAAGCTGGCTCAGGAAGTTTATGATGCTGGAGATAGCCTTGTCAAGCGCACAGACTATATGGGTGAGTTTATTTACGAAAACGGTGAATTGCAACTTATTCAGCATGAAGAAGGAAGGATAGTGAAAGGTGAAGGAAATAGTTTTGACTACCAGTACCATTTAAAAGATCACCTGGGAAATACAAGGCTGACCTTTACCACGAAACCGAAGACAATC
>NZ_SMLW01000445.1 GCF_009711405.1 Fulvivirga kasyanovii
TTCCAATACAGAAGCAACTGATTCCGCAAAAGCTGATGCGCTCCCCATTAATGAAGAAGCGAATGATGAAGTAAAAACTGAGCCCGTATCAGAAGCTTTAAATTTGGAAGAGAATGATTTTGAACAAGCAATACTGGATGCTGTTGAAGAAGGCCTGTACCTAGTGCAAACAGAGCAGGGATTCGATTACATAAAAGCTGATATTGACAACGATAATATTGATGATGCTGTAGCTCTAATGACTTTTGAGTCAAACCCCGATAATTATGACTTTGAAACCACTGTAATGCTGATGATACTAACTGGTTTTGAAAGTGGCTCTCTGGCTCAATTTGGATACTCTGGAAACCTTGGAGGCGAAAGTATCCGCTATAAAGACTTCAAAAAATTAGCCTGGAAGAATGAAACCATAAACTACACGCACCAGTCCATGAGAAATTATATGGAGGTTGATATTAAAGTCGTAGGCTTTGAAAGAGCAACAGTTGATAAAGTTTCAGTATGTTACAATAACTCACCTTGCAAAGACACTTTTGTTGCTTCCGAAAGTGATACACTGGAATTAATTGACCTAAACAAGGAATTTCTTAACGATCACATGTAAATGAATTAAGTATAAAAGTTAAAAGCCATTTACCATATATATCAGAACACCCACTACTGAATCATGAAGGTATTAAAATCTGCATTCTTAAATGGCAGTAGGCACGAACTAGCAGTCATTGTTATGTTGTTGTCTTTGACATTTGGGTGTGGGTCAAGAACAAACGAGACAGCATCCAAAACATTAGCCAACAATGAAAAAGTAAAAGAAGAGGTAATCGATGATCGTTATTTCGGTGGTTGTGGCAGGTTCAGAAATACAAAGGGAGACAAAGCCTACATGTCAGTGACTCATACTGAAGGTGAAAAAAAATTAGAAGGGATCTGTTTTGGCAGAAATGTAAATCAGCCCCTCTGGACCGGAACTTTTACTGGCGAAATTGTATCTACCGATGCTTATCTTTTCGAAATAGACGTTAACTATCAAATCAATGGAAAAACGGTACAAGTAAAAGAAAAGTGGAAGAAGGCAAATAACATTACCTTTGAACTAGTTGAAGCTGATCCCAGTCGTCCAGAATTAGCCACTGAATATCTCTTAGTGAATTGTATCAATGAATTCCCGGAACAACAAGGTTTTATTGAGCGCAATAGTGTGGATTACTCACACATCAAAGCTGCAAAAAAACACTATAAGGCTATAGATGTAAATGGATCAGTAATTATAGAACTTAAATATTACGAAGGAATTCCAGAAGTTACCGGAACAATGCTAGGAAAGGTTGGAGAAAATGAAATGTGGTCCGGTTTGATAACTGGAAATTTGATAGATGGGAGAATAGATAGCTTGCGTGTAACTGTAGAGTACTTCGAAAGTGGCGATGAATATTATAAAAGCTCTCAAACTTGGTACATCGATGAATTCTCATCATTGAATATTGTTCCCGATCACAACGACAATAAGCCTGGATGGGCATTTATGCCGATAGACTTTCCCAATGGTTTCCCAGACGAGGAAACCTTTGAAAGGAACTATAAGGACTACCACAATGAAATCGATTAACTCATAAAGTCTGCCTTGATCTCACAACCAAACTTTTAAAAGTACATGTCACATAGAAAAAGCTCTTCATCCGTTATACTCGCAGTGGCGATTGTTATTCTCTCGCTTTTAGGCTGTTCATCAGGAAGCTCTTCCGGTACTGAAGCTACCGATTCCTTGAATAATGTTTCCCTAAAAACCGATGAGTTATCCATAAATAAGAATACTAATAATGAAACTAAAACGCCCGAAGCTAATATTTCAGATGATTTTGCCGAAACAATTCTTGAAGCAATTGACTATGAATTTAATCTTGTCGAGACTGATCAAGGGTATGACTATGTAAAGGCAGACTTCAATAATGATGGATACAATGACGTTGCAGCTATTTTAACAAAAGAACCGAATCCTTCTTCTTATGATTTTGACACAGAAGCGTTTATTATTATCCTAACAGGAGACAAATTTGAGCAACTGCAACAATTTGGCTATTCAGATAATTTAGGGGGAGAAAGTATCAAATATAAAGACTATAAAAAACTTACCTGGAAGGATGAAACTCTGACTTACACACACCAGTCCATGAGAAACCACATGGAGGTTGATATAAAATTTGTAGACATTAAAACTAAAATAATCGACAAGGTTTCAATCTGCTATTATAACACCTCTGGATGCAAAGATATCTTTACAGCCTCTGAAAAGGATACGGTCGAGTTAATTGAGTTGAACAAAGAGCTCCTAAATGAACTCATAAACCCTTAATCTCCATTTCGATACGACAGGTACCACTCAAAGCTCTCATGCAAAATATTTTGTTTTTCGGACCGGATAAACTCAAGGAATGCCAGGCTTACCGGGGAAAGTTTTTTGTCCTTTAGCCATATTAAGCACCAATCGGTTTTAATGGGCAGGTCATCCGTGGGCAGGATATAGATTTGGTTGTTCATCAGCTCATTATGCAGACCGATCAGGGGCACTATGGAATAACCCAGCCCGGCAATTACGGCCTGCTTTACTGCCTCATTGGAGGTAAGCTCCATCCTCTTTCTGGCGTACTTCTCGTGGGTCGCAAAGTACTGCTCCATGGCCATTCTCGTGGCGGAGCCTTCTTCCCTGTATATCAAAGGTTTGTTTTCATTTTTTTCAGGGGTATTACCCACCAGATACAGCTTGTTTTCAATTAACTGTTCCTGCTCAATGTTCAACTGCTCCGGAATTACAGATACCAGTGCAAAATCGATTTCATTGTTTTTAAGGCTCTCTATTACCCTCGTTTTGTTAGTCACATCCAATATCAGGTCTATACCAGTGTGCTTTTCCATAAATCCACTTAAAAAATAAGGGATCACATACTTGCCTGTAGAAGCTGACGAGATTTTTAATTTCCCTGTCATCATGCCCTGGTAGGCCTGGGTTTTGTAATTGATGTTGTCCAGTTCGTCAAGCACACGTTCGGCCATCGTAGCAATTTCCTTTCCGAAATCAGTGATGTGAAGCTGCCGCCCGATCACCTCCGTGAGAGGGATATCAAACTGATCCTGAAAGTTTTTCAACTGTATGGAAACAGCAGGCTGCGTCATAAAAAGCTCTTCTGAGGCCTTCGTGATGCTGCGCTTTTGCACCACCTTAAGGAAGATCTGGAGTTGATGAATGGTATAATTCATAAATTTTGTTTATGTATTTCATAATAAAGATAAATAAAAACTTATGAATTGTTTTACAGAACTTCGCATCATAAACAAATTTCAATTATGACAACAATACAAGACACTAAAGGAACAACAACTATGCAAGGCAAGTTTGACCTGATCAAAGGAGAGTATACTCCGGAAGAGGCACTGGAAATTGTGACCCATGTGCTACTTAAAAAAATCAATTTTCATGAAATGAGAGGGCTCAGCCAGCAAATCAGATTTGGGCTAAAAGATGATGCTTCATTGCAAAGGATCACTGAACTCAAAGCTTCGCTTGAGGCCTTCCAGGAGCTGGCGAAAGAAGCCAAGCTATCAGGCAAGTCTGTGAGGCTGAAATCCAGCATCTCCGTGGAATTAATATAACCATTTCAAAAAACTACCAGAACAACTCAAGTTATGTTTCAAAATCTTCCTGCGTTCATCGCTGTATTGTCACCAACCGTTTTTGCTGCTACTGCGCTAATGTCCTGGTTTCAGCCCGGAATACGTCCGGCTGCCGTCAAGCGCATGAGTGTAGCATCAACTGCGGTTGGTATTCTGGTAGCTGCAATCTGCGGCATACTGGTAATCAATCATGACCTCCTGCAGACTGGCCTTATCGGTTACAACGGCCTGGGGCTGAGCCTGCGGCTGGATGCTCTGAGTGTGATTATGCTGGGCATGATAGCACTGCTGGGCTTCATCATTGTAAAGTTCAGCCTTAATTATCTGGATGGAGACCAGCGCCAGGGCATTTTCCTTGGCCGGCTGGCAGCTACCATAGCCTCCGTGCAGTTGCTCGTGTTATCGGGCAACCTGGTGATGCTTTTGATCTCCTGGATACTGACCAGCATCTGCCTGCACAGGCTGCTGGTTTTCTACGATCACCGCCCCGGGGCGCTCATTGCAGCCAGAAAGAAGTTTATACTGGCGCGGCTCGGTGACATATGTCTGTTAGCTGTAGTGGTTTTACTGTATGATCAGTTCGGCACAGGCGACCTTGAAACCATTTTTACGGCGATCAGGAACAGCCAGGCATGGGGCAACCTTCCCGGCGTAGAGTGGGCAGCCATATTACTGGTGCTGGCAGCGCTGTTAAAATCAGCGCAATTTCCCACTCACGGCTGGTTGATTGAGGTCATGGAAACGCCAACGCCGGTTTCTGCCCTGCTTCATGCAGGACTGTTGAACGCCGGGCCATTTCTGATCATCAGAATGGCGTACCTCATGGATGCAAGTGTTTATGCTCCCTATATACTAATGATCATCGGAGGCTTTACCGCGCTGTTTGGTTCGGTGGTTTACCTCACGCAGACCTCTATCAAAACTGCGCTGGCTTATTCAAGCATTGCCCACATGGGGTTCAGCCTGCTGGTGTGTGGCTTGGGGGTCTACCCCGCCGCCATGCTTCACCTCGTAGCCCATTCATTTTATAAGGCACATGCATTCCTTTCATCGGGCAGTATAGTAGATGTGATCCGGGGATCTAAAATATTCTCACCTGCGAGACCTCATAAGCCGCTCAGGATTGCCATCGGTATCGTGCTTGCCCTGGCCGTTTATTCAGGATTTGCTACACTTTGGGGTATTGACTTTGAGAAACAGTTACCACTAATGGCCATCGGAGCGATACTGGTCATGGGCCTGTCGAGGTTATTTGTATCGGCCATGGGTAAGGCAGGAAATATAGCCCTTCTCATGCGTGCCGGATTACTGGCCCTGATTGTAGCTGCAGCATTTTTCTCCCTTGAGGCTGGCTTTCACCACTTGTTGTCTGCTCAACTGCCCGAACTATCGGCACCAGGATTAGGGGAAATTATCCTGACAGGTGTCATTTTGCTCAGCTTTGGCATAGCAGTATTCATCCAGTTGCTGGCTCCGGGACTCGCTAAAAACCCTGTCTATACGGCTTTCGCCATTCACATTAGAAACGGCCTGTACGTCAATGCCTTGTTTGACAGGGCAGTGAGCGCATTGAAGGTCCACTCGCCGGAGAGCAGGCAAATCGCGCAATTTCAGGCAGAGCAGTTGAAAAAAGTGGAGTATATGCACGTGGAGCGCCTTAAAGAGCAACCGGTTTTTGTAAACAAATATTAAAAACAGCCCTAAACCCTAAAATTCAACAACAATGCGTCAAAACATATCATTACATTCAGGTGTGGCATACAATCTCGGCAAACATGCTGGGCTACAGGCTTCTATGCGACAGGCATGTAAAAAAATAGCACCCGTGTGGCCTCTGGAAAATTTTGTAGCGGTAAACCCTTACCTGGGCCTGACCGATAAAAAATTTGAACACGTAGCCCAGGACCTGGCAACGATCGGGGGCATACAAATGACTTTGCCGGTTTCATTCTACCTGAAAAAAATTGACGAGGGAAGAATACAAAGAAAAGACATTGAAACTGTATTGCGGAAAAGGCCTGAAGAACCAGAGAGCAATGTCGATGAATTTATCAAAGCACTGAAAAGCACGGATGACAATGGCATGGAGGCCACGCCAATACCTACAGTTGCAGATATCGCCACACAACTGACCGGTAAAGACTGGAACAGCTTTGTCACTTCACGAATATCTGCCTGGGCTGCCTCTTATTTTGACAATGGTCAGGCGGTATGGTCAGCAGCCAATAAGCAGGATAACCTTTTCGAAGCCTGGAAATTTGAAGCCCGCATAGACAGGACCCCCGGAATTGCAGGCCTGAGAGGCTTTCGCCAGACGGTCAATTCCCTGCCCGACCACCCGTTGGAAGCTACTCAAAAAGCACTGGACATCCTTAAAGTGCCTGAGGACAGCCTGGAGGTATACTTTCACAGGTTGCTATTAAAAGCAGGCGGCTGGTCAGCATATGCCGCACGGCTTGATTTTGAGCATGAACTCTATGGAGGAAAAGACGGCAAACTGATCGCATTTCTGGCTATCCTCACCTGTTGGGAAGCCTGCCTGCTACAGTGTACAGACCATGATGAAGTAGAGAAAAAGTGGTATGAAGCAAAAATTGTTTTATCTGCCGCTACGGTTCAAAAAGAAATCAACCGGCAGCTAGCACAAAAGCTCATCCTTCAGGAGGCTTTCGACCTGGCGGTTCAACGCGACATCATCGGCAAATTTCAAAAGCCTGCGGTCATAAACGGGAAACCCAGGCGTCAAAGCAAGGCACAGGCCATTTTCTGTATAGATGTACGGTCAGAGGTTTTTCGAAGAAACTTAGAGCTGGCGGATAGCGGAATTGAAACCCTGGGATTTGCGGGCTTCTTTGGCTTCCCAATCAAATATGTACCTATAGGACATACCGGTGGGGAGACGCAGTGCCCGGTACTGATACAGCATGGGCCAACGGTCATGGAAAAGCTCCCGGATGAGCAGGAAAACAAACTTGCCATCAACCACCGTATACTGCAACACCAGATCCGGCAGGTTTGGAAAGCTTTTAAGTCAGGCGCTATTACCTGCTTTAGCTTTGTAAGTCCCATAGGCCTGTCTTACCTGCCCAAGCTCTTTACCGACTCCTTCGGGCTCACCCGGCCGGTACCCCATCCCGATAAGGTAGGGTTAAAGGACAGGCATTCTAAAAATAAAGCCGTGAGCCTGGAAGATGATATGCATAACGATCAGGCCACGGGCATACCCATAGAGCAACGGGTACAGATGGCCAGAAATGCACTGAACGCCATGTCGCTTACCGAAAATTTTGCCCGGTTTGTGTTGATTGTCGGCCACGGCTCTACATCAGTAAACAACCCTCATGCTACCGGCCTCGATTGCGGCGCATGCGCGGGGCACAGCGGGGAAGCTAATGCGAAAGTTGCGGCAGCAGTGCTGAATGACAAAAAGGTACGAACCCATCTGGCCGGTGAAGGGATCAACATCCCTGAAAACACCGTATTCCTGGCTTGCCTTCACGATACTACCACAGATGAAGTAAGCATTTACAATGAGCACGAAGTGCCGGATGCACAACGGAAAGAGCTGCCCGAACTCAAAAATGCATTGGTCAGGGCCGGCTATACTTCGCGTATGGAGAGGGCTTTGAGCATGTCACTGAAAGGTGATACTGACAAGGCTATAAAAATGCGAAGCAAAGATTGGTCGCAGGTACGTCCGGAGTGGGGGCTGGCCGGTTGCTCGGCATTTGTAGTTGCCCCACGGCACCGCACCAGCGATATAGACTTTGGCGGCAGGAGCTTCCTGCACTCTTACGACTGGAAGAAGGACAGGGGGTTTGCCGTGCTTGAACTGATCATGACCGCCCCAATGGTAGTGACCAACTGGATAAGCCTGCAATATTATGCCTCCACGGTTGACAACAAACATTTTGGCTCAGGCAATAAAACCCTGCACAATGTAACAGCGGGCGTAGGTGTGCTGGAAGGCTACTCGGGAGACCTCAGGGTTGGACTACCTATGCAATCGGTCCATAACGGGGAGGATTACCAGCACGAACCTGTAAGATTAAATGTGATCATAGAAGCGCCTGTTGAAGCCATGAACATGGTACTGAAAAAGCACCCGGCCGTCAGGAATTTATGTGACAATGGCTGGCTCCACCTGCTAGCCATGGATGAGCTCGGCAGGGTGTCGCATCGCTATACGGGCGGCTTAAAGTGGGAAAGTCTCGAATCTGACATAATTCGATAATCCAGCACATAAAAGGATTAAGGAAGCAATGAACCTGTTTCAGGGAAGGCGTCTGGCCATAGCTACGAAGCATAACAAGGAAAAGGTAATCGGTCCGAAGGTAGCCTCCAAACTTGGAGTGCTCCCCTTTGTACCGGAGAATCTGGATACGGATCAGTTGGGCACCTTTACCGGTGAGGTAGAGCGCCAGGCAGACCCGCTTACCACGGCAAGAAAGAAGTGTGAAATGGCCATGGCCTCAACCGGATGTGACCTGGCGATCGCCAGTGAAGGGTCGTTTGGCGCACACCCTACACTCATGTTTGTGCCGTGTGATGAGGAGTTGGTCTTATTGGTAGACAAAAAGAATGACCTGGAAATAGTGGGACGGAAACTTAGCACCCATACCAACTATGGCGGACAATGGTGCAAGAGCACACAAGAGGTGATCAGCTTCGCCAAACAGGCAAGCTTCCCCTCGCATGCCCTGATCTTAAGGAGCGACAAAACCCCTCAGGCATTGATTTTCAAAGGAATATCCGAAAAAAGGGATTTGCTCAGGAAGTTTCAGGTCATTGTTGAGACCTATGACCAGGCTTTCATTGAAACCGATATGAGGGCTTTATATAACCCTACAAGAATGGAGGTAATAGCCGAAACCACTGATGCCATGCTGGAGAGGGCAGTTAGTTTGTGCGAAAAGTGCCAGATGCCTGGCTTTGGCATTACCGATGTAAAGACAGGGCTGCGGTGCATGCAGTGCCACCTCCCTACCCAATCCATAAAAGCGTACATCTATTCCTGCTCAAAATGTGGTTTTACCCGGGAACGACCCAACCCCAATAAATCATTTGAAGAACCCATGTATTGTGATTACTGCAATCCATGAACCTTAAAAAACTGAACATGAAAAATAAAACTTTGACAGAGATACAGTTACTTTTTGCCTTAATTGTGATGGTTACCGGCCTTTTGGTATCCGTTTACATCGAAAACATCATACTCAACGAGCTCTCCAAATCCCTGATCATTGTTACCGGTTTGACGGTGGTGCATATCAGTTCTTTTAATAACCCGAGGGATGCAAAGTGATGAAGCCTTGAAATGGCAAGAACATATGATGCTACAGGTTTTCTTCTCTCGGTTTATTTTTTAGTCGTATATTTGCGATGTCAACACATTTTAGTAATCGCAATGCGAAAAATTCAATATCGGTTTAAACAGAAGATACTGGGAAGGCATACGGGTGTAAGTCCCGAGACCTATCTGAGCATTGCTTGGAATGTGTTGACGGTGACCTTCCCTATTTTATTACACACTAACCAACGTTCTTATGTCAACACAGAATGGTCCAAATGTTTGCTTCAATGATAAGCATTCAAATGAAATCTATGATCCATCTATTTGCGGATCAAAAATTCCAACACCATCAGAAGCAGAATTCCTTGCCTCTATCAAATTTCAGGGGATTGACGAGCTAATCGATTCTTTAAAAATGGTTCATGATTTTGCGCTGTATCATACCGACTTACCCGTTGATACCACCGAAAAGATGGCTCTTTTTAATCTTAAGATTTTGTGGGAAAGTCTTGAGGAATTGAGGAGGCGGTAAATTTTAGGGGAGCTGTCGGGGAGGCAGCTTCTTTTCTATTGTTTGAATATTACGGTGCTTGCTCATTATCAGGATTTTTTTCTTCAATTCTCTAGAGGTTTTAAGTATCTTTGAAATGCTAACTCTTTCAAAATTTTCATGATGCTATCATCACTAATTCGGTTTAAACAGAAGATCCTGGAGAGGCATACGGGTGTAAGTCCCGAGACCTATCTGAAGCATCGCTTTGATGGAGTTAGCAGTGACCTCTCCTCTTTTATTCAACTTAATCCATTTTTTTATGCTAACTCCAAATGGTCAAAGTCCTTGTCAGAAATCTGAATTGACAAATGCTTCGGCAGGTACACGTCACGTATCAGAAAATTACAGAACGCTATCACCAATTCAAGCAGATTTTATAAGCCATCTTGAATTTCATGGAATTGATGATCTTATCAGGTCTTTAAAAATGATCCATGATTTTGCTCTTTATCATACCGATCTATGTTTTGATAAAGAAGAAAAATCCGCTCTTTATGATCTTAAGATTTTGTGGGAGAGTCTTGAGAGGTTGGGAAGGTGTTAAGTTTTTTTAGGAGCTGCCGGGAAGGCAGCTTCTTTTTAATTTATTTGGGTTAGCCTCGCTTTATTATTCGCTGTCCTAAGCGTATTTAAATTAATAAAATTATAATAGTTCATCCAGCCAATTTAACCATCCTGTAAAGTTTTTATCCTCTATAATTTCTGGGTTGAGCCGATGGGTGCAATACTGTTTAATAGGTCTTTTGGATAAGAAATCAATGCCCGATTTATAGTACGAAGGAGATAAACCAAGTACTAATTCTTTATCACCGAATACAATAGTGATGTCTGCCTTTTTCACTATTCTTTCTCGACCTTTCCAGTACTTTCTTATTCTTTGTGAAACAACGGTTAAGGAAAGGATGTCTGTGTACCTGATGAGCAAAGCCTTTTGAATATTCTTTTTTGAAAACCTCAAGACCAGCCCTCCCCTTAATAATTCAAAAGAAACAGTATTTAAGTCTTGTGACAAAGTTTTCATATCATCGAATTCCGAAATTCCATCCAAATAAATAAACCTGGTAGAGCCAGTACCTTTAAGCCCCATCCTACTGAACCAATTAAAGTGTCCACCGAGATAATCGATGTCTGATCTCCTAAGAGAATTGTCTGATGAAAGTTTTACTATCATGAATGATGAGTCAGGAATTAGAAAGCGTTAAATTAAGTCCTTTCAACGACTGCTACTTTTCCCGCTATTATATATTAACAGATCAAAGTAATATTCTGGATTTTCGCGATCAGCATCAAATGCTCTTTTCATTTCTTCCTTTGTCC
>NZ_SMLW01000553.1 GCF_009711405.1 Fulvivirga kasyanovii
AAACTTTTAGCCACTGTAAACAACCCTGATGATTTAAAAAAGCTTGATCAGACACAGTTGGTGCAGTTATGTGAAGAACTGCGTAATTTTATTATCGACAATGTTTCTGTCTACGGTGGCCATTTTGGGGCGAGCCTTGGTGTAGTCGAACTTACCGTAGCCTTGCATTATGTCTTTAACACACCCAAAGATCAGCTCGTCTGGGATGTGGGCCATCAGGCTTACGGGCACAAAATACTTACCGGGAGAAGGGATACATTCCACACCAACCGAATGTACAAAGGCATGTCGGGCTTCCCTAAAATGAAGGAAAGCGATTACGATGCTTTTGGCGTGGGCCACTCATCCACTTCTATTTCAGCAGCTTTGGGTATGGCTGTAGCCTCCAAATACAAAGGTGATGAAGAAAAACAGCACATAGCCGTGATCGGCGACGGTGCCATGACAGGCGGACTTGCCTTTGAGGCCATGAACCATGCCGGGGTGTCTAACTCCAACCTCCTGATCATTCTCAATGACAACTGTATGTCCATTGACCCGAATGTTGGGGCATTAAAAGATTATCTGACCGATATCACCACTTCCCACACCTATAATAAAATGAAAGACGAGGTGTGGAATGTATTGGGCAGGATCAGCAAGTTCGGGCCAAATGCCCGTGAGATCATTTCCAAAGTAGAAAATAGCATCAAATCATTTTTGCTTAGCCAAAGCAATATGTTCGAGTCACTTAACCTGAGGTACTTCGGTCCGGTTGACGGCCACGATGTTAACCATCTGGTAAGCGTACTCGATGATCTTAAAGATATTAAAGGGCCAAAGATCCTTCACTGTATCACAAGAAAAGGAAAAGGCTATGGTCCTTCAGAAAATGGCAACCAGACTACCTGGCATGCCCCGGGTAAATTTGATAAGCTGACAGGTGAGATTCGCAAAAAGGTGCATGAAACACCTCAGCCTCCCAAATACCAGGATGTATTCGGCCATACACTTGTAGAGCTGGCCGAAAGCAATGAAAAAATTATGGGGATCACCCCGGCTATGCCTTCGGGTTCATCCATGAACATTATGATGAAGGCCATGCCTGACAGGGCATTTGATGTGGGTATAGCCGAACAGCATGCGGTTACTTTTTCAGCCGGGCTAGCTACACAGGGCATGATCCCGTTCTGCAACATTTACAGCTCTTTTATGCAGAGGGCATATGACCAGGTAATTCATGATGTGTGCATCCAGGACCTGCCGGTAAACTTCTTCCTCGACAGGGCCGGATTCGCAGGGGCCGACGGGCCAACGCACCACGGTGCCTATGATATTGCTTACATGCGCTGCATCCCAAATATGATCGTGGCTGCTCCCATGAACGAATCAGAGCTTAGAAACCTGATGTACACCTCTCAACTGCCCCGCAAAGGGCAGGCCTTCACCATTCGGTACCCACGCGGGCAAGGTGTAATGCCTGAGTGGAGAACCCCTATGGAAGAGGTAAAAATTGGTACAGGCAGAAAAATTAAAGATGGTGAAGAGGTCGCTATTCTTACTATTGGCCACATAGGTAACTATGCCGTTGAGGCTTGTGAAAGCCTGGCCAAAAAAGATCTTAACCCTGCCCACTATGACATGCGCTTTGTGAAGCCCCTGGATGAGGAAATGCTCCATGAAGTGTTTAGCAAATACAACAAGATCATAACTGTTGAAGACGGATGCCTGATGGGTGGCTTCGGAAGTGCCATTTTGGAATTTATGGCAGAAAATAACTACGTAGCGCAGGTAAAAAGACTTGGCATCCCCGATGCAATTGTGGAGCACGGAGAGCAAATAGAGCTTCAAAAAGAGTGCGGTTTTGACCCTGAAGGAATAGAAAAGGCTGTAATTGCCCTTACTGAACCTGCTCTGGCAAAAAGTTGATCTATGGCGATTTCTTTTTCTGAAAAAGGCAGCGGTTATCCTCTTGTATTGCTCCATGGTTTTTGTGAAACAAGTGATATTTGGGCAGGCTTTGTGGATACGCTTGCCAAGCACTACCGGGTGATAACCCCGGACCTTCCCGGCTTCGGTAACAGTCCTTTGCCAGAAGGTAATTTCAGCATTGACGATGTTGCGGAAATGATTTATCAATGGCTTCAAGGCCTGGATATAGACAAAGCAGTAATTATAGGCCACTCCCTGGGCGGATATGTTACTCTGGCATTTGCCCATAAATACCCGGAAGTGTTAAAGGGCATTGGCCTTTTTCATTCCACTGCTTTTGCCGACAATGACGAGAAGAAGGCTTCCAGAAATAAGACCATCGATTTTGTAAAAGATAAAGGCGTTGATGTATTTGCTCGCTCATTTGTACCACAACTGTTTTTCCTCAAAAACAGGACTGCTCTAAAGGAAGATGTGGAAAAAGTGGTAGACACTGCCGCGAAAACAGCGGAAGCCAGCCTTATTGGATATACCAAAGCCATGCGCGACCGGCCGGACCGGACGGATGTACTAAAATCACTTACCGTTCCCGTACTGATAGTAGCAGGAGACAAAGACACTTCTGTGCCTATTGAGGCTATTTACGAGCAAGAACTTATGCCCAAAAAAGCCGTTGTGCATATCTTCGATAATGTCGGCCATATGGGTATGTTTGAAAGTAAAGAACATTCACTGAGGGCCGTTCAGGACTTTGTCGCTTTCTGCATTTAACCACCGCAGCCCAGGTTTTTCTTTAAATTGCGGTTAGGAAGACCCCCATACTGCTGCTCTTCCTGCTCCACTTCCTCTTTTTCTGTATTCTCTTTTGCCTTGGATTCTTCCTTTTCCTTTGCTTCATTTTTCTTTTTATCGCTCATATCTCAGGAGTTTGTGTTTATCCATTCAAATATAAAATTGACCATAGTAAAAAAGTATATATCAGTTTTAACAGTTTTTACTGATCTTGAGTTTATCTAAACCTGGCTATCTAAAGGATATTTAAAATAAAAAGGTTAATGTTTTTTACATAGTGACTCAAACTATTAAACCTATATGAAATTATTACCCTATTACACTCTAGCTCTGCTGATAACCTGTATTTTTACAAGTTGTGAAAAAAAAGAGAAAGAAACGATGAAGAAAGCTCTACCTCCAAAGGCAGAAAAAATTGAAAAACAACTTGTAGCTCACGGGCACACCCGAATAGATAACTATTATTGGCTCAACAACAGGGAAGATCAAAAAGTAATAGACTATCTGGAAGCAGAAAATGCTTATACAGATACACTGATGAAACATACTGAGGGCTTCCAGGAGAAACTTTACAATGAAATTGTAGGGCGTATTAAGCAAACTGATGAGTCAGTACCTTACAGGTCAAACGGGTACTGGTACTATACACGATATGAAGAAGGCCAGGAATATCCTATCTATTGCCGCAAAAAGGAGTCTTTGGACAATGAAGAAGAGGTAATGCTCAACGTTAATGTAATGGCCGAAGGGCATGAGTACTATCACGTAACCGGACTGAACGTAAGCCTTGACAATAACCTCCTGGCCTACGGTGTAGATACCGTAAGCCGAAGGCAGTACACCATTTATGTAAAGAACCTGTCCACAGGCCAGCTTTTGGAGATGTCGATCGACAACACCACCGGAGGCAGCACCTGGGCTAATGATAACAAAACCCTTTTCTACACTAAAAAAGACCCTAATACGCTAAGGTCCAACCAGATATACAAGCACCGCCTGGGAGCCAAAACTGACGATGAAATGGTGTTTGAAGAAGAGGATGATACTTTTTATACCGGTATATACAAAACCAAATCGGACCAGTACCTCATCATCTGGTCCGGAAGCACGCTTACCAACGACTACAGGATACTGAATGCGAATGAGCCAGAGGGAGAGTTCAGGCAGTTTTCTCCCCGGGAAAAAGGACTGGAATACTCCATTGAGCATTACGAGGATAAGTTTTACGTGGTAACTAACCTGGATGCCGTAAACTTCCGGCTGATGGAAACGCCTGTTGAAAAGACCGGTAAAGAAAACTGGAAGGAGGTAATAGCGCATGATCCGGAGGTGTACCTTGAAAATATAGAGGTTTTTAAAAACCACCTGGTGGTTGAAGAGCGTTCCAAAGGGCTTTCTCATTTAAGGATTATCGACCAAAAGACCAAGCAGGAGCACTATCTCGACTTTGGTGAAGAGGCCTACACGGCTTATATTTCTGTTAATCCGGAGTTTAATACCACCCTGCTACGCTATGGGTACACTTCCCTTACAACTCCAAACTCAACCTTTGACTACAATATGGAAACCCGCAAAAAGACACTGCTCAAAGAGCAGGAAGTAGTGGGTGGATATAATAAGGAGGAATATGAAACCAAAAGGCTTTATGCCGAAGCAAGGGATGGTGTGAAGGTGCCCATTTCACTGGTTTACAAAAAGTCGTTGAGAAAAACGGAGGGCAACCCGACACTCCTGTATGGATATGGTTCATATGGTGCAACTATGGACCCTTCTTTCAGCTCCACCCGACTGAGCCTGCTGGATAGAGGTTTTGTGTTTGCCATTGCCCATATACGTGGAAGTCAGATGCTCGGCCGCGAATGGTATGAAGAAGGGAAGATGTTTAAAAAGAAAAACACTTTCAATGATTTTATCGACTGCGCAGAGTACCTTGTAAAGCAAAAATATGTTGATGAGGACAACCTTTTTGCCATGGGTGGTAGTGCCGGTGGTTTGCTAATGGGTGCAGTGGTTAATCTGAGACCCGACCTGTGGAAAGGTGTAGTGGCAGCGGTACCTTTCGTAGACGTAATGACTACCATGCTTGACGAAAGCATTCCTCTAACTACAGGTGAATATGATGAATGGGGCAACCCTAATAATAAAGATTCATACGAGTACATGCTTTCATACTCACCCTATGATAATGTAAAAGCACAGAGCTACCCCAACATGCTGGTAACCACAGGCTTGCACGACTCTCAGGTGCAATACTGGGAACCGGCAAAATGGGTGGCCAAACTTCGCGAGATGAAAACAGACGACAATAAACTTCTGCTAAAAACCAATATGGATGCCGGCCACGGTGGTGCTTCAGGAAGGTTTGAAAAGTTTAAGGAAGTAGCATTGGATTATGCTTTCATTCTTGACCTGGCCGGAGTAAAAGAGTAATTTTCTTAGCCTGTTTAGCCCCGTCAGATCTATAAAGCTGACGGGGCTTTAATATTATTCAAGCTGCGACCTGATATCCATTATTTCCCGCAAAGCAGCCATCTCCTTTTTGATCCCGGTGCTAATAACCAGTGTGAGTATAACCGCTATCCCTACATAGCCTATATCCATTACAATGACCCAGAACTTTGGAAGGTGATCCAAAAACTCGGGAGTGAGGAGGTAAAAACCCAGAGAGTATAGCAGAACAATGGTAATAGTAACCGGTCCGTGTATGCGCTTTCGCCAGGCATAGAACTTTGATGCCTGCAAAGCAGTGGTTTTTGTGTCTACATTAAATTCTATTTGGTCGGCTTTTCTATGGCTGATTAATTCTATAATGATCCTGACTATTAAGCCACCCACCATCAGCACAATACCCAGCCTGCTAATGATTTCCTGCATAGGTGCCACAAAATAAAAAAAGAGGCTAATTCCTATACATACCAAAGTAAGTATGGCAACATTACCCAAGTGAAACTTTTTTGACTTGCCATGGTTCTGTATCGCAAGGCGTTGCATATCTATGGCTGTCATGTCCGCAGATACATCTTGCTTGCTATCTTTCCACGCTGATTTTAGTGATTCAAAACTATCCATGGTTATTCATTAATTCGTTTAATCTCTGCTTTATACGGTGAATCTTCACCCTCAAATTACCTTCTTTAATACCTGTAACGGCCGCAATCTCTTCATACTTCATCTCATCCAGCACAAGCATGATAATGATGCGATCCACATCATTTAGAGCCCCAATAGCTCTATACAATTCTTCATATTTATCCCTTGATTCAGTCTGATGAGGCATGTTTGCATGCTGCTCGTCAATAGCTTGTGCATCAAACTTTTTGTTGTTTCTGATATGCAGCAGGCAAGTGTTTACACAGATGCGGTAGATCCAGGTTTTGGGAGAGGCCTCCTGCCTGAATTTGGGAAGCGCCCGCCAGACCTGAATAAAAACTTCCTGGGTCAGGTCTTTTGCCAGATCTTTATCACCTTTCATGTAGCCCAGGCACAAGGTGTAAACCATGGCCTGGTACTCATTGTAAAAGTGCTGAAATTGCTCCTGATGTTTCGCTGACGACATTATTGAAGAAACGCTGTAATTTGTTGGATTAACCAATCTTTCTGGTCAAACATGATAAAATGCTTACTCCCATCCGCAATCTTAATCTCTTTATGGTTCAGTTTCTCAAATTGATCATTTAAGTTTTTACTTGTAGCTTCTTTGGTTGGAAAATCAGCAGCCAAAATTAATGTCTCAGCAGTAATGCCTGCTATTTCTTCTCTTAAGTCAACTTTGAGCAAGTCAGTATATCCATAGGTGTAAGTTTTACGGTCCGCCGCTTCTATCCATGCAATGAGCTGGTCTACCTTTTCAGGTTGATTGGTCATGGAAGCAGCCATGTATTTAGCATTCTGATGAAAATCTTCTGCATTCATCGCCAGCATTCGCTGGTTGTAGGGGTTGTCATAAGTGATGTCTTCGGCTTTTATATGGGGCATCATAAGCTGCCTTATACAAGGAAGTGCATCAACTAAAACCAGCTTTTCTACCAACTCGGGATGTTCTGCCGCTATATCCATGGCAAGCATGCCGCCCATGCTATGCCCTATGACGATGGCCCTTCCAAGCTTTTGCTCAACCAGGTAAGCTGCCAGATCTTTTTTGATCGTTTCATACCAGGGCATATCTATGGGGTCAATGCCGTTGAACCCTGCATAAGAAACCTGGTGATATTGAAAGTTGGCTCCCAGACCTTCGACCGTTTCATCCCAAATCTCGCCGGGGCAGGTAAATCCCGGCAGAAGTAATACCGGACTGCCATTTCCACTTTTTTCTACCTGAAATGATTTTTGTGCATAAGTGATGAATGTAACCAAGACTGCTGCCACTATTAAGATTAATTTTTTCATGATGTATCCGTTTTATTTATTGCTTGGATACAATTGTTTTGAGATTGTTACAGTGCAGGGGAAATTTTTTTAACTTATGAGTATCCTAGTGCTAATATTTACTGTCATTCCATTTTAAGCATTACTATTTATTAGCAAGGGAGTTTATTAAATTACCCAAATGCAGTTTCCATTAACACTTACAATAAACCTATGACAAAAATCAGCCAAAGAAGTGATTTGTTTTTAAACCAATTCTTTGGGAATAACGTCTTTAGAGTATATCTTCGCAGTAGTTTATAATTAATCTAAATAAAGAGTACGTGAATTTAAGAAGTGTAGCAGATTTAACCCCTGGCGAAAGCGGTATTATCAACGGATTCATGGACGACACCCTTTCTTTAAAACTTTTGGAAATGGGATGCCTTCCCGGCCAACCTATAAAATTTAATTTTGCAGCACCGCTGGGCGATCCCATTTGCGTGAGTGTGGCAGGATATAACCTTTCTTTAAGGCTGGACGAGGCGATCACTATTTCCATTCAATAAATGTCAAAAAGTGATATCCCAAAAATTGCGCTGGTTGGGAATCCAAATTCCGGTAAATCTTCCCTTTTCAACCATTTAACTGGCCTAAATCAAAAAATAGGCAACTTCCCCGGCGTAACAGTCGACAAAAAGACCGGATACTGCAAGCTTGATGATCATACCAAAGCAGAGATCGTCGACCTTCCCGGTACTTACAGTATCTACCCTAACTCTACAGACGAAAAAATTGTATACGACATATTAGGAAACAAAGCCGACCCGCTTCATCCTGATATTGTAGTTGTTATTGTTGATGCCTCTAACTTCAAGCGTAATCTTTTACTTTTCACGCAGATCCACGACCTCAACATTCCATGTATACTCGTCCTGAATATGATGGACATTGTGGAAAAAACAGGTTTGGCCATCGATGCTCATAAACTCTCAGCAGAGCTGGGCGTACCGGTGATCCCGATGAAGGCAAGAAAGGGGCAAGGAATTGACGTTCTTAAAAAAGCACTTCTGGAAAACCTGGAGCAGGATTTCCGTCCCATATTTAATGCACATGACCTGGCTCCGGAAGCCATAGATGCGGTAAAAGAAACTTTTTCGGTCAACGACGATTATGTAGCGTATCAAATGCTGCAGCAATATCGTATCAACTCTTCCCTTACAGAAAATGAGAAGAACCTGATCGCTGACATTGCAGAAAAGCACCAGTTTAACCGCGATGACCTCAGAAGAAAAGAAACTCTCGAAAGGTATGCTGCTATCAATCATTTTATTGATGGTGCTGTAAAAGAGACTTTCGCTCAGCTCCCTAAACGCTGGACTCAAAAGCTGGACAGGGTCTTTACTCATAAGATCTGGGGCTACCTGATATTCTTATCTATCCTGTTTTTAATTTTTCAATCCATCTTTGCCTGGGCCACAGTGCCGATGGATTTCATAGACCTTACTTTTTCTGAGTTAAGCATCTTCCTTAAATCGCAATTACCGGAAGGAGCGCTTACTGGCCTTCTCACCGAAGGCATTATTCCCGGCATTGGTGGTATTGTTATTTTCATACCTCAGATCGCCATACTCTTTGCCTTTATATCCATTCTGGAAGAAACCGGCTATATGTCGCGTGTGGTTTTCCTTATGGACAAAATCATGAGGAAGTTCGGTCTTAACGGCAAAAGCGTAGTGCCACTCATCTCGGGTGTAGCATGTGCCATTCCTGCTATTATGGCCACCCGAACCATTGAAAACTGGAAAGAACGCCTTATCACCATCTTCGTTACTCCTTTGATGAGTTGCTCGGCCAGGCTTCCGGTGTACACTATTTTGATCGCTCTTATTATACCCGAAAAAACCATTGGAGGCGTGTTCAACCTGCAAGGTCTGGCGCTCATGGGCATGTATTTGTTGGGTTTTGTAGCAGCCATTGTGTCTGCGCTGATCATGAAGCTGATACTAAAGACCAGGGAGAGAAGCTTTCTGGTAATGGAATTACCAACTTATAAAATGCCACGATGGAAAAACGTTGGGCTTACCATGTATGAGAAGTCCAAAACCTTCGTGTTTGAAGCTGGTAAAATCATTTTGGCAATCTCAATCGTGCTTTGGGTGCTTGCTTCCTACGGACCGGGAGACAAACTGGAGCGTGCAGAAGAAATTGTTGCCCAGACTTACAGCCAGGAAAATCTTACGCAGGAGCAACTGGAGAATAAAGTTGAGTCTTTTAAACTGGAAAATTCATATGCCGGAATATTCGGCAAAGCCATAGAGCCTGCTATCAAACCTTTGGGCTACGACTGGAAAATAGGTATAGCGCTGATCACCTCGTTTGCTGCGCGGGAAGTATTTGTAGGCACGATGGCTACGATATACAGCATTGGCAATGTAGAAGACGAAAGCACTATAAAAAGTCGCATGCGCAATGAAATAAATCCGGAAACAGGCAAAAAGCGATATGATTTTGCCACAGGGCTTTCGCTATTGGTATTCTATGCTTTTGCAATGCAATGTATGAGTACTATGGCCATCGTCTACCGGGAAACCAAAGGATGGAAATGGCCTATGCTCCAACTGGGTTATATGACAGCCCTTGCATACATCTGCGCCCTGGTTATCTATCAGACTTTGTCTTAACGTTTAAGCTTTTTGCATCATTCGGCATCTCCCACAGCGGAAGATCGGTTGCATCACTTAAAGTTTTCTTATTATCTCCGATAACACTGTAAGTTTTTGAAGAGTTAAATTACTAATATGCTCAGACCACGGTCTGCCAGAAAGTATATTTGCACTAATAAAAATTAACCGATTTGGATCCCATCAATATTTTCAAAGAGAGAAAAGCCCGTTTTGAGCAGTCGTTTGTAACGTTAAACAGAGACTACAATACAATAGCTGCTATCCGGGTCAGCCTGTTCATTTTAGCCATAGTGCTCATTGTAGTATTTGCCAACATCCGGGATGGTTTGGGCATCGGTGTTACTATCCTTGTTTTTCCCATTATTTTTGGTCTAATCGTAAGAAAGCACAACAAAATTGCCGAAAGCCGTGACCTGGCCAGGTTTTCTGCCCTGGTAAACCAACAGGAAAACGACCGGCTTGGAAACCGGATGACATCTCTGGATCAAGGTGATCGTTTTAAAAACAAAAAGCATCCCTACCTCCACGATCTGGATATATTTGGGCATAACTCCATTTATCAACTCGTGAGTCGTGCAGTAACCCCTTCGGGGCAGGCTCTGGTAGCAGAGTGGCTCTCCAAACCGGCATTGAAGCGCGATATTGTGCTCAGGCAGGAAGCGGTCAGGGAAATGGCTCCTATGCTTGACTGGAGACAGGCATTTCAGGCTTCCGGCATGCAGGACAAGGAAGAGGAAAATAATTTTCATTTGCTGCTGGAATGGATTAATGAACCTAACAGGGTTTTGGATAAGGTGGTATACAGGCTATTGGCCTACCTGCTGCCTGTGATAACAATCACCTTCATTTTGCTGAATATTTATGCCGGCTTAAGTATTTATTTCACAATAGGTCTGTTGGTGGTAAATGGAGTTATTTTGAAAAAGTTTGCTGAATATGTAGAAAACATCACTGAAAAAACCTTTAAAAGCCTGAAAACATTGCGATCATACGGCAGGATGATCAGTTTTATTGAAACTGCAGAATTCAAAAGCGAGCGCCTGAATTTTTTGCAGAGTGTATTTGTCCATGCTGACCATAATGCTTCGGATTCGATATTGAAACTTCAAAAGATACTGGACTACCTGCAGGCACGATCTAACATGTTTTACCTCTTCTTCAATTTCGGGCTTCTGTTTGACCTTCACCTGGTTTTTAAGGCAGAGAAATGGAAGCAGCAGCAAAAAGCTGATGTCAACCAGTGGTTTGACCATATCGGAGAGTTTGAAGCCATTAACAGCCTTGCAGGATTTGCCTACGCTAACCCTGAATACAGCATGCCGGACATCAGTGAAACGGATTATGTTTTTGAAGCGGAAGAGATGGGTCATCCGCTCATTCCAAAAGCCGAGCGGGTTTCCAATACCATTGAAATGCGGGGTAAAGGTACGGTCAACATCATTACAGGGTCCAACATGTCAGGTAAAAGTACTTTTTTGCGTACGGTTGGAGTAAATATAGCTTTAGCCCTGGCCGGTGGGCCGGTTTGTGCCAGAGCACTCACAGTATCACGTTTGCAGGTATTTACCAGCATGCGCACAGAGGATAATCTTGAAGAGCATGTATCTTCTTTTTACGCGGAACTACGCAGGATACGAATGCTTCTGGACATGCTTGAAAAAGATGAAGTACCCGTGTTGTATATGCTTGATGAAATATTGAAGGGCACTAATTCCAAAGACCGCCATGCCGGGGCTGCGGCACTGATTCGCCAGATATCGGTTACCAACTCTATGGGCTTTGTTTCTACCCATGACCTTGAGCTGGGACAGTTAACCGATGAGCTTTCAAACCTCAAAAACTACAGCTTCAACAGCATTGTAGAAGGTGATGAAATTATTTTTAATTATACCCTCGAAGAGGGTATTTGCCATAGCCTTAATGCGAGTAAATTGATGGAAAATATCGGCATCAAAATGGAGAAAGCCTGAGCACTGCAAAATTCTTTTTAGCCCGATCAATACTTTGCCCTTACAAACACATTTGAAGCATTAATTTGAATGGGGTGTTCAGAAAAAGCAGGCCCCCGTTCCTGTGGTTACGGGAGCCTTACCTCTGTTATAGTACTAATTTCAATCCTATTGCCGCAACCCTGCCACGGTTAACAACACCCACATCAGAAAGCGTGGTCGGTGTGCGGTACAGTTCATCGGCGATATTGCTTACCCTGCCAAATACCGTCAGGTTGTCAACCGTCATGCTTAGTTTTGTATTGACCACAGTATAACTACTTTGGTCTGATATCTCTTTGATCTCCCCGTGGTATATGCCGTTAACATTGAGGTTAAAGAGCCCAAACCTGTAGTTCAACCTGGCTGACACCATATTTTCCGGCATGTATGTGAAGTCGTCCATTAAGTGCGTATAAGTAGCAGTAAAGGACAATGACTCCACGGGCTTTAAAATGGCCGCAACCTCAATACCCGAGGTATTTACGTCCTCCTCAAGGTTATAAAAAGAAGGAACACCCAATGGATTATTCGGTGCATCTACGGGGGGCGCCGCAGGATTGAGGAAAATCAGGTTTTTGATGGTGTTGTGAAAATAGGTAACTGTAGCAGAAAACTTTGATAAATTTTGGATGTACGCCAGCTCAAAGGTCTGTATCTCCTCAGCTTCAAGTTCAGTATTCCCATAATCAACAGGATTGTACTGATCATGCAACTCGAGATAATTAGGAGCCCGGAATGCCTGTCCGTACATGGCCTTAAGGGTAGATTTGAATGGTGTATTGTAGACAATAGCGCCTCTGGGGTTGATACTCGAACCGAAGTCGTTATAGCTATCCAACCTGGCTCCAAAGGTCACTCTCAGATTGTCGTTGATAATATGACGATCCTGAACGAAAACCCCTAAAATATTTCTTTTATCATCGGTATTGTTAAATGGTAAGTAATACTCTCTTATACCACCAAAATACTCAAACGTCAGATAGTCGTGTGTAGCAAGGGAAACCGCACGGCTGATCCCTGCCTGTTCATACGAAAATCCTGCCAGTAATTCATTTTTTTCACTGATAGTATAAGTAGCATCAGTACTAAAGTTAAAAGCCGTGCTTTTCATATAAGGGCCGGCAAAGAAGTCCTCTGTCATACCATCAAATCCGGTGGGAAGTATAACGGCTTTGGCTTTCCAGTTTTCCACTCTGTAACCTGTTTTAATATTGAAATGCAAATTTTCAGCAGCAGTAAGCTGATAACTTAGGTTTGCCATAGTCTGCGAAGTCTGTTCATTGTTGTTAAAATCAGAAACGCCACCAAAACCGTAAAAACCTTTAAATTCACGTTCATGATGTCTGGCCTCAAGCTTCAGGTCTTGCCATTTGAGTCCTACAGAGATGTCAACACCCTGCTCAGGGTCTGTCATATTACTCCGGTAACCTAAAAGGTCTTCAAAGTCATCAAACTCATAGCCATCATTAGCAAAACCTTTTATGAAGCCATTGACCTCTACCTCCCGAACTTTGGCTGAAAAGTTACCGGCTGCCGATATGCCCTGAAAACTACCGTAGGAAAGTGTAATGTCATTGATATTTTCTTTTGTAACAATATTCACGACCCCCAAAAAAGCATTGGAACCATACAATGATGAGCCAGGACCACGGATTACCTCTATTTGTTTAATATTTTCAACAGGGATCAATCTGTTGATAATGGAGACTCCACCTGTATACAGGTCATTGATCCGGTGGCCATTGACAAGGAACAGAACGGATTCCGAAAGGGCAGTGCTTCTTCCTCTTGAACCTATTCTGAAGGCTTTTCCCTGCTCAATATCCAGCCCGGTAAAATAACCCGGTACAAAGTTAAGCAGCTCCTCAACGGAGGTAACTCCCGTACGCTCTATCTCGGAAGCTGTAAAAACATATACCGAAGACGGAGAGTTGATAACGGATTCACTGCCTTTGGAGGCAACAGAAATTTCCATGTTCATGAGATCTTCAAGACTCATTTCGAAGTATTCCTCGTCCTGGGAATATAGCGGATTGCTAAAGAACACGACTAGCAAGCAAAAATAAATGGGGTAGTTTAGCTTCATAATCAAGAAGTTTAGTTAAAAAAAGAGTTCAAGACGTTGGTTTTGGAAAAAAATTTAGAGTCCAAAAACAGAAGAAAGTCTGTAAATGCAGAGCCCAGTGTCTTATAAGTTATGTATTTTCTTTAACTAATTCAAGTTGATGACGATAAAAGAAGGAGATTTGGGTAGCACACTTTAGTGGCTAAGAATATATTAAGTGCAGAGCATTTGAAAGACTCTGCACTAAATAGACAGGACTGAATATTGAGCTAATCTGACCTCAAAGTTTTCCCTGGTCAATTCTCGGGAATATTGACAGGGTCTTTCAGGATCATGAGACTTACAATTTCCCTGTAGCGCTTTAGCCGCTGCACCTGACCGTAAAGGGAATAATACAGGTGTGCAAACTCCCGCTCATATTCATCCTTAAACTGGGTCTTTTTCATTAGTTCGAGTAGCTCCTTTTCATAGATGAGATGAGCAAATTCCATATTATCCTGTTCGTAATGCACAATCAGATCGCCGGCACTGGCGATCAGGTTGTCGAGTCCATTGAGGAGTTCGGTGTACTTTTTCTTAGAAGTTTCCCACGTAGTACTCATATTATAGCTTTGTTAAATTACCGGGGCATCATGGCCCATAGTATAGTGGATGAACCTAAGCAGATGTAAACAAGGTTTTTGGTGGGGCGTTCCTTGTATCATCGCGGGGAGATATTAATATACCTCCCCTTGACGATAATCAACCTAAACCCAATCGGCGGGTATTTTTATATGGCTCAGGCATTTATATACTTATTCGTATTCTATTCGTTAAATAGAATTCAAATAAACGATATAAAGTATAATAAAACAATAGTATGTAAGATTATTAGCTTTATTTAATCAAACTACCGGCTAATTATATGACTGGCAGCTTCTACCGAAACAAGCACTGTTCCGATCGACGTAATATATTTGCCTTCGAAACACTTTTTATATCAGACCTTCTCTCCTGTCCTTTATCTATACCACCTTTGAAATACCATTTAAACCAGTCAGATAAATTTATGCCTTCCTTTTGCCCACAGTTATTATGTTTCCTTATCTTTAAGAGTTGAGGAGGTTTCAGAAGTTCTTTAAAGCCATGTTGCATTAAATGGGAATATTTAAGTTTAAGTATTCCATGTGTATTGGTTAAAAGCTTTTGATACAGTCTCATCGTTATTATATTTGCCCCATAAACAAAAATTTGCATTGGCATATACCGGTAATAAGATAGCTTACTTCCGCAAGAAGAATGGATATACCCAGGAAGATATCCGTCAGGAAGTATACAGACACACAGGTAAAAAATTCAGACAAGGCACTATCTCTTCGTGGGAGAATGGCAAAACAGCACCAGACATGGATATTCTCAGTGTGCTGGCCTCCATTTTGCGCGTAAGTGTCGATGACCTTTACGATAAACCTGAGCCTAAAAATGAGGACATCATGACAGCCGACCTCATCAGTTATAAAGAAGGTCTGTCGAGAGCACAGGAGCTTTTTGCGAAACAAAAGACAGAACAGGCATTTCACCAACTGGAAGAACTCTGCGCAGAAATGCTCAAAAAGATGAACTCCATATCGGGTACTTATGAAAAAGCCCAGGCTCAGTTGAGAGCCGTACGAGAAATTACAAGGCTGTAATACCACGTGTTTACCATTTAAGTACTTGTCTGATCCGGTATATTTTACGACCGGCAATAAACAGTATTACCCCCTGCAGCTATTATGAGCATCAAAAGTGCCATTACCGCATAGCGGGAAGGGGGAAATGCCGAACTTTTTTATAGATGATTTAGCTGCAATTACGGCTTTTGAAAATTGGAATAGTAAAATTTTAACCTGACGGATGGGTATATGAAAAATTTCAAAGCGATTCCCTAACAAACCGTTACAAAGTTTATTAAATGTACCGCCCTTAAATATTAGCACTTTCCGCCAAATGTTTTATATACCGTGTTGTGTTTTCGTGCTTTATTTCCACTGTCAGTCCGTGCGTTTGGGCAGCCATACTCTTTGACAAGTTTTGGTTTGAGCGCTGGCTCTTTTGTGCGACTTGGCAATATGTATGGATGTGAAGGGATGGCATTAGTTAAATTTTACATACGGGTTTTTACAATTCATTTTCCAAACTTCCTCTTCTTCAACATAGTCAAAGTATATTCCATTTAGTTTATTAACCTCAGAAAAGTCAATATTAGAATCTTCATTAATTTTCTCTATAACATTAAAATCAGGGCTAAATAGATATTGTTCTTCATTAATTAATCTTGCAATTAGACGTTTTGTGTTTTGATGCACATTGCCAAAAGTAAAATTCGGGACTTTCTTAATTTTTTGAAATTCTCTTTTCGAAAACCGTACTAATAAATCAATCCAAGAAGCTGCAATTTCAGAAACTTGTTCTTTGTAAAATGCAGAATGTCTTATCAAGTCTGTTTTATATGTTTTAATACTTTTTTCCCAAAGTTCATCGTCAAAAAGACTAGAAATTTCTAAAGCAGATGACCTTGAACGAATACCTGCTTGATAAATTTTTACAGATGTTATTACTGGTAATCCTAGTTCTACCAGAATTGCTAATTCTTCAATAACTTCAGATTCTTCAATTAAATTTCGTTTTATTAGTTTCTTTGATATTCCATTTAATACCCATGGGAGGTTAAAAGAATAATGCTTTGTTATTATGTCAATGGCATTCTCTAGATGCGTGATTTCAGACATTGGAATACCGCTCAACCACATTTCTCTAATATCCTTTTTATCTGCACTCTGCAAATATTCTTCCTTTAAAGCATTGATTTCATTAATTATATTTTCAATGTTTTCAAGTAACAATATTCTATTTTCCAATGTTTTGGCATCAATAATGTATGATTGAATAAATGCTATTATGTCATCAAGTTTTTCTTCAATTTGTAAATCGGAATTAATAGGTATACCTGATGTCACAACTTTTTCCCAATCATTTTTCTCTTCACCGACCTTTCTTGTAATCCCCTTTATTCGTGCCTTAACAAACTCTATTACTTCATCACCTGTAATGTCTTCATAGTTATTTGCTTGTATATAAGCTAAGGATTTCACAAAATATTCCTCAACCCAAGAAACGTCATTACCATCAATGTTATTAGAATTATGTAGAGCTAATAAACCATCATCAATCCAATCAAGAAGAGCATCTATTTCTTCCGATTTTTCATGAATTTCACTAAATCTATTCTCAGCAAGTAGTTCAATAAGGTTTTCGAATGATACCCCATTTTGTAAAGCCAAGTTTTTCAATACTCTTATAAGTTGCAAGCAACCACTTTTTGCTTTATCAATATTGTCTTTATCCAAATATTCTAGGATATTATTCCTATCCCATTGCCTTCTTCTACTATCCTTATTTACTATATCTTGGATAACTAAAACTTTTCCCTCATGGTCAACAAAGGCTCTACCTGCTCTCCCCGCAATATTCCAGAAATCCCGTTTAGTGATGGGTATAGATTTTTGCGTAGTTGGATTAAAACCTTGAGTTAAAGTTGAAAAGATTACTGTGGAAACTCCAAGGTTTACTCCTTGACCTAGAGTTGATGTAGCAATTATAACTTTAGGTTTTTCGCTCCTCATTAAACGTTCAAGTGGTAACCTAACATCAGCTAACAAATCAGCATTATGACAGAATACACCCATTTTGGCGAATTTCAACCATTCAGAATCAGCACCATAAGATTCAGTGCATGCTAGTTCAAAAGCACGCCAATTACTTTGGTTCTTAATCTCAAAATCAAGGTCTCCAGGGTTAATGCACTTTTCGTATTCTCTTGCTAAAGCAAAAACTGATTTTTTAATACCTGCAAAAATTAAAACAGGGCCAAAGTTTCTTAATTTATATGCTGTTGCAGCGACTGCTTGATTTTTATTTTCTGGAAAATAACGTGGTTTTCTTTGCCTTGGTTTCCAAGGTAGCTCTTCCTGAATAATAAAGTTAGGGTTAAATGAATTTCGTTCGGTATCAGTACTTCTCCAATTCAAATCGACGGAGTTCCCATTCCACTCCATTATTCCAATCCTCTCATCCGATGGACGCCAATTCTCCTTGTATACATTATCAGGTGAATTTGTTAACCAATCTGACAACTCTTCTGCATTGGGTAAAACAGCAGATAGTAATAAAAATTTCCCATCGTTACCTTTGACATGATATTTAAGTTCTTCATAAAACATCTCATTAACAATAAGCCTTTTGTCAGCTCCAAACAAATGTCCTTCATCAACTATTACTAGTTTTAAGCTGGCAAGTATTTCTGAATTACTTCTTAATAAGGCTTTTGCTTTTTCAGGAGTAGCAACAATAACGGAGGATTCATCAATAATTTTTTCGTCTAGTTTGCTAAATAAACTTCCTCCATACAAATGAGAAATTGAGATGTCCAAATTGTTAAATATCTCATCTAATGAGTTTTCTATTTCATATGCTAATGACCTGTACGGAGCAACGAACAACACTTTTGCATTTGGATTATTTGATATGCAATTTAAAATAG
>NZ_SMLW01000669.1 GCF_009711405.1 Fulvivirga kasyanovii
TTTGCCAATAGTATGCCCCTGGGGGATTAGTTCGAAGTCTTCCACGGCCATTTGTTCTTTGAAACTGATGTGCTGGTCACAGATTTTATACAAGGTTTCTTTGGCGCACCAATAAACACAAAGGGCATTGATATCGTTTTTTGATGCCACCATTTCGTGATCAGAAAGAAACTTGTGGGCTACTTTTCGAAGCTTTTCCTTCGGTTGCTCCAGGTCAACGCCTACATCTTCCGTACTGTCAATTATGGCAGCCACATAAGGGTATGAGTGTGACATCGATACCTCTGCGGTGCTTTCTATGAGAAAAGGCTTGCCATTATCATTTTTAGTCAGGCCTTTGTAGTAGATACCCATTACTTTGCAAAGGCTTTTGATACAGACCCTGCCAGCCAGCCACTCATACTTTTTTTTATCACTTCTGAAGCTGTCAACAATCGTTTTGTCAGTATCTGCCGGGTCCAGCAGTGTGGTTAGTTCCTCGATGCTCTCTTCAATGTGCCATATGGCGAGGTACCGCGTTGTATTTATTTCTTCTATTTTATGTATTGGCATTTGATAACTGACTGGAAAACTTGCTTCTTTGCTTTAAAATCAGATTTTAACTTGCAAACAACGATTGATGGGCAAAGTTAACGTTTCCAAACTCAAAACCTTCACTGGTCATAATGATTGTGTTTATACCCTGGAAAGAACCCAGCATGATCATTTGTTTTTTTCAGGAGCAGGTGACGGCATGGTGGTGTTTTGGAACCTGAAAGAATCAGAGAACGGCCAACTTATTGCCAAGTTGCCTAATTCGGTATACGCCCTTCATTATCTAAATAAGGCTAACCTGCTGGTAGTGGGGCATAACTATGATGGAATTCACCTGTTAGACTGGGAGAATAAAAAGGAAGCAGGATCATTGAAGATGACTGATCAGGCCATATTTGATATAAAATCCTTTGGAGACCACTTGTATGTGGGTGATGCTTCCGGTACCGTAACAGTGGTGGACTTAAGGAGTTTGAACATAATCTATAAGATTAAAAGCTCATCAAAAAGTGCCCGCGCTATTGCCATCAATGAACAAAGCGGTGAGATGGCCGTTGGGTATAGTGACAATAAAATCAGGATTTTTAATCTGGAAGATTATCAGCTTGTCAAAGAACTTGAGGGACATAAGAACTCAGTTTTTACGGTTAAGTATTCCCCGGATGGTCAACTATTAGTAACCGCCGGCCGTGATGCCCATCTAAAGATATGGGATACCAAAGCCGGTTACATTGAGCTGGAAGATATTGTGGCGCATATGTATACGATTAATAACCTTGATTTTAGTCCGGACGGTAAACATTTTGTAACTTGTAGCATGGATAAGTCCATAAAAATCTGGGATACTCATGCTTTTAAGTTGTTAAAGGTGATAGATAAAGCCAGGCATGCCGGACATGGAACTTCTGTAAACAAACTGCTCTGGTCGTCGTACAACGATTTATTGGTAAGCGCCAGTGATGACAGGGCAATATCGGTCTGGGATATTGAGTTTAATAGTTGAAAAGTTGGTTAATATTATGACATTATGAAGATTACACCATTAGAAATACGCCAAAAAACATTTGAAAAGGCTTTTCGCGGGTTGGATAAAGATGAGGTCAGTGCGTTTTTGGTCACAATGTCTCAGGAGTGGGAGAAGTTGATCGATGAAAATAAAGAGCTTAAGATAAAACTACAGGCCTCTGAAAAAGAGGTTGAGAAACTGCGGGAAGTTGAAAACTCACTGTTTAAAACTTTAAAGACAGCCGAAGATACCGGAGCCAGCATGATAGATCAGGCCACAAAAACGGCAGAGTTGCACATGCGTGAGACTCAGATGAAGGCCGAAGCCGTCCTGAATGATGCCAAAAGCAAGGCCAAGGATATGATAGAGGAGGCAGAGATCAAGTCAAAGAATACCATTGATGAAATGGAGGACCAGATCCGAAGCATGGCTCAGGTGTATAGATTACTTGAGAATGTAAAGGATGACCTGATCTCAGATATCAAGAGTTTTGCCAATGATGCGCTTCAGAAGGTTGACCGGGTGAAATCCCAGATCAAGAAATTTGACGTAGAGGCTGAGTTATTAAGGGTGAAAAGGGAAGCGGTGGACAAAGCAGCCAAGACTTCTGTTAAGCTCCAAAACAGCTATAAAGCCATAGCACCCGAAAAGGCCCCTGAGGTTGAACAGAAAGTAGAAGAAGAGCCATACGAGCAAGAGCAACATGAACAGGAGCAGGAGGAGTCTGTGGTAACCAATACCGTTGAAGAACCCAAAAAGCCCAGGGAGTCAAAGGAAAACAAAGAAAGCACTTCATTTTTTGATGACATTGAGTAATGGGTAAGATCTCCCTCGAAGGTTTGCTTTTCAAAGCCTACCATGGCTACTATGATGAAGAGAGGCAAAAAGGAAATAAATTCGAAGTTAATATATCTGTAAAAACTGACTTTAACCACGCCTCTAAAAAGGACGAACTGGAAGGTACAGTTGATTACGAGCATCTATATGCCATAGTAAAGGATGAAATGGAGCAACCCTCCAAGCTGCTTGAACATGTGGTAAACAGGATGATAAACAGGGTGCTGAGTGAAATTCCTGCGGTTAAAAAAGTGAAGGTAAGCCTCTCAAAGTTTGATCCGCCCATTGGTGGACAGTGCAGAGCTGCAACAATAACGGTAAAAAAGAAAAGGTAAAATTATCCTTCCTGGTTTTCTTCAGGTTTTACAAAAGTGAAACCCCGGGCATCAGAACCTTCATAAAAATCCACTTCCAGTCCCAACAGGTACATGGTGTGTTTTTTTTCGACAATTACAGGTATGCCGTTAACCTCATATTCCAGATCGGTTTCCTTCTTTTTATCAAAGCCCAACAGATAATTAAAGCCGGAGCATCCTCCGCTGCCTTTTATGCCAATGCGCAGGGAATAACCTTCAGGTATGTTTTTGTTCGCCATTATATTACGAACCTCCTCTATGGCTTTGTCTGTAAGGGTAACAGGCTGAATGCTATCTATCATATCTCTTTCGGTAAGAAAACTCTATTCTGACTTCCACTCTGTAAACTTAAAAAACTTAAAATTAATTTCAGTGCTTTAGCATGCTAGAGGAGTACCAATGAACTCAATCTGTCAAAAGAGCTGTAAAAATATTATAACAGCAAATTTAACGAATGCCCTTAATATTAGTTTATGATGTAAGGTTTCAAGAGTTGAAAATTATTCTATCACTTTATACATCGTTTTCCCCCTGGCGTCCAGACATTGGTGCAAAACCTTAATGAGGTCGGTGAGGGAGTCAGGTCTGTCACTGGGGGTGCTATTCATGGCAACTTGTATAAAATTTTTAAAACAATAGGGAATGGCCTCCAGATCGATTTCTGGTGAATGATCAGAAAATATAGGGTTAAGGCCTGTGCTGAAGCCGGGTTGGAACTTTGCACATAACACATCATAAATAAGTGCGCCGATTGACCATATTTCCGAACGCACGTCGTAATCCTCATAGCTTTTAACCTCCGGTGCCAGGTACCTGGGGTTGGAGGCCAACATGGGACTTTTGCTGTAAACAGGTTGGTATAGGTTGAAATTGGTGATTTTTGGCGTGAAAAAGGGGAAGGTGAATTCAACGAAGATGTTCTTCATGCAGATATCCCTATGCAGCACCCCGGCACTATGAATGATCTCAAACCCCTTCAATATTTTGAAGATCATCTCTTTTACAACTTCATATGACGGGCAGCCGTGCCTCATGAGCTGATCCATAGTAGTGCCTTTTACTTTTTCCTGGACGCTATACACAAGACCCTGCTCTGGCAAGGGTTTTATTTTATAGTATCGAATGATATGTGGACTGTTTATGGCCTTTTCATCAGATAAAGTGAGGTATGTGTTGTTTAGGGTGTGCTGGTGAGGTATGTGTTCAACCTGATATACTTTGTTCCTGCTTAGCCCGCAGATGGATGGGGCACTGTCCCTCAACCTAATATTTCTTGTCATTGCCTCCACTATTGACTGATTAACCATTTTATTGCCTTACTGTTATTTGTAATGTAGTGTCTAAGATTTCAAAAAGTAAACATGCTCCTTGATGTAGTTTTTGAGTTGCTCTTGAGCAAGAATAATGCCTGAGAGTCTCAAAATGTGAGACTCTCACAGGAATATTTATTCATGTAGAAGAGTAGCAAGTGCGTCTGACCGGAGGCCGGTATTTGGGAGAGAAACCGAGGTTGAATTCTACCGGGTATTCATATACAAAACTTTCATGCTTTGTACAGTAAGTTATGGGGGCGCCTATCAACCGCATGATTTCGAGGTGGCGGTATAGTGTGCTTCTGGATATGCTTAATTTTGAGGATAATGTCTCAGGCGAGCCGGTACATTTTAGCCTGATCAATTGGTCGAGCCTTTCTATGTTGTAGAGGTATTGTTCGAATTTAATAGCCATACTGTTTATAGAGCTTTGTTTTTAACAGTAGTGCGTTGAATAAAGAAAGGTAAACGGTTAAAAGTATTTTTTCTAATCGATTTTATTTAAAAGTTTACTGGCGAGTTCGGTATACATACCCTGTTGGTCAATGATCTTATGCAGCAATGCTTTTAGTGACTCAGGCTCATTACTTTGGAGGTATGCCAACGCCAGGTACCACTGGCTATGTTGTGTTAAAATAGAATCATTGCTGACTTCTATCAGGGTTTCAAAAGCTGCAATGGCATTTTGGGATTGCCCAAGCTGGAGGTAGCAGTTACCAAGGTAAAGGTAGTAGGTAGGTTGGTCCGCACTTGCCAAACTAGTCAGTTCATTTGCTGCTTCCTGATATTTTTCTTCACTGTAGAGTTGAAGGGCCTTATTTACTTCGTCTCCTTCACCGCGCTGGATAGTTACCGCCGGGTAAAGCTCGTAAAATTCCTCAAACTGATTACTGATGGGTTGATTGGAAGTGTAAAAAAAGTATCCGATGGAGGCTATTATCAGTACAGACGCAGCAGACAGCCATAATTTTTTAATATAGTTTGTGTTCGAATTCTCAGTTATAGGAGTATTAGAAGAAATGCCTTTTAAGTGGGCTTTTAATTTTGCATTTGCGCTTGCTTTAATTGCAGCTACTACTCGTTTTTCATACAGTACAGCTTCTTTGAATTCAGGGTCTTTTAAGAGGAGGTCAAAGCTGTCCTTTTCACTTTCGGTAAGTGAGTCGGTCAGATATTTATCTATCAGTGCTCTATGGGTTTCTTCTTGCATGCTATTGTTTTTCGAGCTCTTTTGTTTTTTCAACAAGCTTTTTAAAACATCTTGATTTAGAAGTCTTGGCTACATCAGAGCTTGCAAATCCCATTATTTCAGCTATGTCTTCCATGCTCTTTTTTTCAAGATAGAAATATTTTATAATCTTGTAACACTTCTCACCTATGGTCTCCAATGCCTTATTAGTGATGTTAAGGAGCTGCATTTTATAGTCCACATCATCACTTTCAAAGAGCATATCATCTTTGAGGTACTGCTGGTAGTAGTTTTCTGCATCAATTGAGTTCATTTTGTTTTTTACTCGTTGTGCAGATAACCATTTGTTATAGCAAATACCAAAGATATAGCTTTTGGCATTGATCAAATGATCCAGCTTACCTGAGAGAACTTTATCCCTCAACTCCAGCAAGGCATCTATAAAAAGGTCTTCGGCCTCTTCGTTCTGGCATCTGGTTTTCTTTTTTAATCCGTTTACACAATAGCCTTTGTAGGCAACCACCAAATCCTCAAGACAAGACTGATCGCCTTGTTTAAGTCTTAAAACTATACTGTCATTGTCAAGATGGATCACTTATTAGTGCAAGCAGTTTAAAAAGGTAAACATCAAATACATTAAAAAATTGTGGGCTGTCAAGGGACATTTGCTCATTATTGTTTTAACAGCGCTTAAATTTATTAATTTAGAGTCAAATAATGAACACGAATATATGGAAGTAGTAATAGAATTTGGAAAGCTTTTAATTCCTGCTGCTGTGGTGCTTTATGCCATGTACCTTGTAGTGAAGTCTTTTCTGGATAAAGAGTTGGAAAAACAGCGCATGGAGATCAGGAACAGGAGTATTGAAACAGTTTTGCCAAACCGCCTGCATGCCTACGAAAGGGTTTGTCTTTTCCTTGAGCGGATTACACCTAATAACCTTGTTATAAGACTTAACAACGGACAATATACAGCCCGTGAGTTTCAGCAAATACTGCTCAATGAAATACGTGAGGAGTATAACCATAACGTATCGCAGCAGCTTTATATGAGTGAAGAGGCGTGGGAACTTGTGAAGTCGGCAAAGGAAGACCTGATCATGATGGTTAATGAAGCTACAAACAGATTGCCCGAAAAAGCCACCAGCATTGATCTGGCCAAACAGATTTTTGAGATGGCGGTTGAAAAGGATTTTGATCCTATACAGCATGCACTTACACAGGTAAAAAATGAGATCAGGCAAACTTTTTAGGAGGATGCCCACGTTGATGACCTAACACATGCGATTGATTTATGGAAAATGTAAATGGTAATAAATTTTTTGATAGTGCCAAACAGCGGGCGGCCAACATTCTAAAGAACCAGGAGCGACTACTAAACCTGATGAAAGCCTCAGGAGCAAAATTGAAGGATATTGACGTAAGCAGACTCAAGGACAATAAGTTTGTAGACAGGCTGAAAGTGATCATCAGAATGGTAAAAGCTTATAAAAGTGGTGAGTATCGCGACATCCGTTGGCAAAGTGTACTGCTTCTGGTAGCTGCTTTGGTATATTTTGTTACACCCATTGATCTCATTCCCGACTTTATTCCGATTACAGGTTTAGTAGACGACTTCTCAGTGGTAGTGTGGGTATATAGCAACCTCAAGGAGGAAATAGACAGGTTTATGCTCTGGGAAGAAGAGCAGGCTATTAGGCCGTAATGGTGTTAAGTATTTGGCAGCTAACCAAAATCAGAATACTTATATGAGCAGGACAGCATTAATAGCTGGTGCAACCGGCCTGGTAGGCAGCCAGCTTTTAGACTTACTTCTCAATGATCCATATTATGAAAAGGTGATTGTGCTTACGCGCAGGCTTGTCAGTAAGAAAAGTGATAAGCTTGTAAATTTGCTAATAGCCTTTGAAAACCTTGATGCCCACGCTGAGCAACTCAAAGCAGACGATGTGTATTGCTGCCTGGGGACCACCATGAAGAAGGCGGGGAGTAAAGATAAGTTCAGGCAAGTTGACTTCGCGTATCCTTATGAGATCGCCAGACTTTTCCATACTAATGGCGCTCAGCAGTTTCTGCTTATTTCTGCTTTAGGCGCAGATTCTAACTCTTCAATTTTTTATAACCGTGTAAAAGGTGACGTGGAGGAGGCCATAACTTCAATGGGTTTCCGGAGCTACCATATTTTCAGGCCGTCCCTATTGATGGGGCCTCGGCAGGAAAAGAGGTTGGGAGAAGGGCTTGGCAAAGCTTTCTTCAAGGTGTTTGGTTTTCTTTTTGCCGGGCCACTTAAAAAATATAAAGCCATTGACTCCGCCAAGGTTGCAAAAGCGATGTTTGCCATTGCCAGGCAAAATAAAATTGGCAAGTTTGTTCACGAATCAAGGGAACTTCAAAAATATTAACACAAACGTTTTATGATTGCAGTTATACAAAGGGTATCGGAATCCTCAGTAAAAATTAATGGTGAAATAAAAGGTGAAATAGGAAAAGGCTTATTGGTACTTTTAGGTATTGAGGATGAAGATGGAGAGGAGGATATTCAGTGGCTCACCCGTAAGATAGTCAATATGAGGATTTTTGAGGATGAAAATGAGGTGATGAACCGAAGCTTGCTGGATGAAGATGGTGATTTATTGCTGATCAGCCAGTTTACCCTGCATGCCAGTACCAAAAAGGGGAACAGGCCCTCGTATATTAAAGCGGCTAAGCCGGATATTGCCATACCTCTTTATGAAAAGTTCATTCAACAAATGGAACAGGAAGCAGGTAAGCCCATAGCTACCGGTGAATTTGGAGCAGACATGAAAGTTAGCCTGGTCAATGACGGGCCGGTGACTATTATAGTGGACACTAAAGACAAGAAGTAAGGCGCAAATAACTCAAAAGAATTACTGATGACAATAAAGGAAGCACAGGAGATTGTTGACCGTTGGATCAATACCACGGGGGTAAGGTATTTTAATGAGCTTACGAATATGGCGATTCTGACCGAAGAGGTCGGAGAAGTAGCCAGGATTATGGCACGGCGCTACGGGGAGCAGTCAGAGAAAGAGTCTGATAAGCACAAGGACCTAGGCGATGAAATGGCCGATGTGCTATGGGTACTGATCTGCCTTGCCAACCAAACCGGGATAGATCTTACTGAGGCTTTTAATAAGAACCTTGAGAAGAAGAATATCCGGGACAAAGACCGCCATATAAACAACGAGAAATTAAAATAGCAAAGATGGCCCGGCAGTTTTTAAGATACGCTGGGCTCTTTTAGAAGTACTATTTCACCGTTCCTGATCACCGGTACAACATCATACTCATCCAGCTTTAAGCAGTATTCAATGTCTTCATAAATGTTGAGTCTTTGCAACCTTTTGGCGTGTGATGAGCTTTGTACCAATGCCAGTAAATTGTGGCTCATATCCTGGTAAGCAGCCTGCACTATCAGAGGAGCATCACATTCATTGGCGAAGTCATTTTGAAGCTTTTCAATCAATGCCCCTGCGAAAAGGGAATCTTCCATATTGACCTTGCCCTTCCAGCCCGCACAAAAAATAAGCACATCCTTCTCCTGCTCCCTAAGGTATTGAGCTACCGCCGAAATGTTCAGGAAAGCACCAATGACAATCTCGTCAGCCTCCTGTGATTTTTCAATAGCGACCGTACCATTGGTGGTAGTAACTGCAACACTTTTACCCTTTAAGTCAGGGTTCATATAATCAAAAGGAGAATTGCCAAGATCAAAGTCCTCAACCTTCTCTCCGTTTCGTTCGCCGGCTATGTAGTAACCGTGGCTTTTCATCTGCCGGCATTCTTCAAGAGAAGAAAATGGCTTTATGCTCTTTACTCCATAAGCCATGCCCGTGGTCATGCAGGAAGTAGCTCTCAAAATATCTACTACAACCACTACTTTATTTTTAACATCGAACAGATGAATGAGGTCGGGGCTAAGACAAACATCAATGGTTTTCATATGGGCATATTTTATTTAAACCATGACAAAACGATAGGGGATGCCGTTTTATCATGGTTAACTTGTTGAAAGGATATTATATATTAAATCAAGGGAAGTTTACTGACTTCCGCTTTAAGTTTTCTGTTCCTTACAGCAATATAAACCTCGCTGCCGGGAGTTGAAAATTCTTTTTTCACATAGCCAAGACCAATACCCTGATTGAGTACCGGAGACATGGTGCCAGAAGTTACTTTACCTATTTCATTCCCTTCGGCATCTTCAATAATATAGTCATGACGGGGAATACCCTTGTCAATCATTTTAAATCCAACGAGTTTTTTGTTTACACCTTCTTCTTTCTGCTTTTTCAGGTTTTCAGCGTTGATGAAATCCTTAGTGAATTTGGTGATCCAGCCAAGGCCTGCCTCAAGAGGAGAGGTGGTGTCATCGATGTCGTTGCCATAGAGGCAGTAACCCATTTCCAGTCTCAGGGTATCACGGGCTCCCAGACCAATAGGCTTGATGCCTTCTTCCTTGCCTGCTTCCATGATCTTGTTCCACACCTCTTCTGCATCTTCATTTTTCACATACAGCTCAAAACCACCGGCACCGGTATAACCTGTTGCCGACATGATCACGTCCTTAACTCCGGCAAACTCACCGTGGGTGAATGTATAAAACTTAACCTCAGAAAGATTGGTGTCCGTTAACTTCTGAAGTACTTCAGTAGCTTTTGGACCCTGTACTGCAAACAATGAAATGTTATCAGAAATATTTTCCATCTCTGCACCTTCCGTGTTGTGCTGTGCGATCCAGTTCCAGTCTTTTTCAATGTTGGAAGCATTGACTACCAACATGTACTCTTCATCTTTCAGCTTATAAACTAACAGGTCATCCACTATTCCTCCTTTGTCGTTGGGCAGGCAGGAATACTGAGCTTTTCCATCTTCAAGTTTTGAAGCGTCATTGCTGGTAACCTTCTGGATCAGATCCAGTGCTTTCGGGCCTTTGAGCATAAACTCACCCATGTGAGAGACATCAAATATGCCCACTCCATTGCGCACGGTCATGTGCTCTTCGATGTCAGATGAATATCGTACAGGCATATTGTACCCTGCAAAAGGCACCATTTTAGCTCCAAGGCTTGCATGAAGATCGTTAAGCTGGATTTTCTTTAGTTCCATAAGTTTATTGTAGTGTTTTAGAGTGTCAAAGGTAGTAATTATGTAACTACTGATTAAACCGGCTGCAAATTTCTAAAAATTTTGCTCCGCTTCTTCTACTTTCTTAACCAATGTTTGGTAATCATTGACAAATATACGGTATGCTTCGGCCGGTATTAAAGGCTTAAGGTCCTCCAGGCTCAGTTCCGCGTAATTGTTAAGTTGTACCCTCGCGCATTGCAAAATATAAGCTTTAAGGAGCTTTACCGATTTAGGGTTAATTTCTATGCCATTCAGCAAGATGTTATAGGCCTCAAATTTGTCTTTGATCCCAAGATAATTTGCTGCAGCAATCGTCATCTCCTCCATAAAAGGGTTTTTGTAAGCGATTTGCTCATAATTTTGCCTTGCTTTGGTAGTGTCACCGCTGGCTTCATTGATCAGCGCAGTAAAATACAGCTTCTCGAGCAAATGCTCTCTGTCGAATTCTATTCCCTGATTGATCTTTGTGGACAAGCCTCTCACATTCCCCTGAGCAGCAAGCATTTTTAGTTCATACCATTGAATCCTGTCAAACAGTACCGGGTCAGAGATCTCCATACCTGCAAGCCTGCTGTAATAGTTTACCGCCTCTGAGTCAAGATCTTTTTTCCAAAGCTTTTTAGACATGTCAAGTATGGCCTGACCTTTATAGTTGGGGCTCTCTACCTCATCTATAAGCTGGTTAAACCTTGTGGTATCCGTATAGTTGATCAGGTATCTTAAGTAAAGGTACTTTTGCTGATCGGTAGCATTGGCATAGGCCTCTTCGGTAGTGGTGAGTACGGTCAGCATGTTTTTGGCAATGTCTTTTGCCTTATTGTCTCCAATCCGGAGCAGTTCCAGCCACACGGCTTTAGCTTCTTCAATACGCTGGTCTTCCGTCAGAGCGATGGCGAGATTGAATTTGGCATTGGTATAATTGCGGTCCGCTGCCCATTTGAAATAATCCACGGCTACATACGGTACCTCCTGTTCAAGTGCCCATAAGCCAATCAGGTTGAAATATTCGCCTGCATTGAAAGTGCTGGTATTGGCCAGCCAGTTCAATTCCCTGAAAGCTTCTGCCACTCGCTTGTTCTTGTAAAAATTAAGGTATTGTGCAGCCTTAAGCTTTTCGCTGAAACTCAGGTTGCCAGTATGATTAATGTATTTGCTTAGTAAGTTGGTTTGCAGGGAGTCTTCTCCGAAAAGCTGGTTAAAAGCGGTATTATAGACTATAGAAGCATCCAGAAACGATAAGGAAGAATCTTCAGGCAGGTAACTCCTATCATAATGTTGCCGGGCTTTACTGTTAAGCACAAAGCTGTTGTTTACAGAAATTTTATCATCCGAAATGTCAAAGCCATTAAGTACAGAGTCCGGGTTTATGTTTATGTCGTTTTGGGCGATAAGAGCCAAAAGATTGCTGCCTGCTGCCTGGCGGGTATCGTTCTGCTCATAAGCCTCGTTGAGGTAATAAGCAGCCGTGTCTATAATATTGGTTTTTGCATACGCCAGCCCGATATTATTAAGTATGGCCCCATTATCAGGTGATAATTCCAACCCCTGGTTAAGGGCAAACAGTGCATCAAAGAACCTGGACTGCTCCATATAAATGTTGCTCAGGTTCACAAAGCTCTGCGGCGTTGGGTTTTTGGCAATGGCTGCTTTATAGTGAACCGCTGCCTTCACATCATCTTTCTTTTTTAGCGTCAGGTGACCGAGCATATAGTGCGACTTGTGATTGTTGTAACCAAAAATTGCGGCTTCTTCAAAGTACGTTTCAGCAAGGCTGTTTTCACCGTTGTGCATGTGCAGGTCGGCTATGCCATTGTAGTAGGCTGCAATGCTTTGGTTTACGGGTACTTCCCAGTTAGATTTTACTACAAAGGCTATAAAGGCAATAAGGCCGGCCAGCCTGAAAGTGAAGTAAGGCATGCTGGTAGGGCGGTACAGCACCTTGTACACCTGTAAGTTTCTTTTGAGAGGGTCAAGAAAGTTACTGGTGATGTAAATAACGAAGATGGCTCCGTAACCCAGGTGGGAATAAATAATGAAATCCCTGAATACTTCAATGGCCGGATCGTTGAACGTGGCCATAAAATGCCCTAAAGTCATAAAACAGCAAATAGCCATGGCTATAAATGCTATGGCGCCAAAAGGGTAGAAGTTAAACAAATATTTATATTGCTCTTCGCGCTGGCGGAATCCCCAAATACCAAGAATGGCAGAAACCAATAGTAGTAAAAAGAGATTTACGTAAATGAAGTCCCAGTCTATCACGCGGGTTTCGTGAAGGTAAGCCAACACTAGGTTAGCAAGATATATAGTAGTGATGATGTAAAAATGGGCGATAGCGTTCTTGTTTGAACCTGTACCCGTAGTTCCTGAGCTGGTAAGCAGATAGATAAAGGCGGCGATAATCTCATGGGCTACAATCAGAATAAAGATAAGGCTTATGATCAATGGGTTGGCTATGCCATAGGTAGCCAGGTACAAAAAGGGAGTATCAACCTCTGAAAACAGTGCTATAATCAGTGCCAGGATAATGGTGAGGGCGGAAAAAGTGGCCAATCTGATTAAAAAGCTTGTGGCCGGTTTTATGCTATTGAAGAAATAAGATGCGGGAAGGAACAAAACCAAAGCCAGGATCAGACCCAGCTTTTTTTCACTACCGAAAATTAACAGCAGTTCAAGCTTATAGTTGACCAGCACAACCGCAAATAAAGCAATACCTACAAAATACCAGAACCTTGGGAGCGTAGTAACTACTGTAAGTAAAATGACAATACAAACAGTGGAAATAGCCAGAAAAGCATAGTATGAAAGGGTATTAACATTGGGGATGCTTCCGTGATACTGTTGAGTAAAAAGAGTGTTATCTGCTGAGGTACTCAGGCTGAAAGGGCCTACTTTAAACGAATCGATCAGTACATTCACATGCTCTGTTTTAGCCATTACATCCCAACCGATTATGGCGTCAGGCCCTGCCAGATAGTTGTAGGCAAACCAGCCCAGGCAAAGAAGTGAAAGTATTATTAGCCCGATGTATAGTTGTTTATACGGGGCTGACCAGTGTTTCCAGAAAAATTTTGATTGCATAGTTATTACTCCAAGACCTTAGGCACCCTGAAATAATCGGAGTCTTTTTTGGGAGCGTTTTTTAAAGCTTTGTCGTGACTAAGGTGAGGCTTTGGTTCATCTTCCCTCAGCGCATTTACTTCATGTGACATGGTAGTGAGGGGTTCAACACCTTCGGTATCCACTTCATTAAGTTTTTCCACCCAAGTGATGATTTTACTCATATCCGACATCATCTCCTCCGCAGTATTTTCGTCAAACTCCAATCTTGCCAGGTGGGCAATTTTGTTCAAAAGTTCTTTATCAATATTCATTCAGGTGCTTTTTAAGTTCTGAGTTAATGACTTCATAAGTTTTTTGCTTTAATGCAGGCATATCAGCCAGTGTCAAGCCCTGAGTTTCTATCGGTTCGTGATAGATGATTTTCATTTTGTGCCTTCGGGGCAAAAAACTCGAATCCGGCAAAATTATCCAATTATAGGGAATAGTGACAGGGATGATGGCAATTTGTTTTTCAATGGCTGTTCTAAAAGCACCATCTTTAAACCGGGTCATTTCCGGAGGACTGGTGGTAAGGATGCCTCCTTCCGGAAAAATCATCAGGTTCTTACCTTCATCTATTGCCAGACAGCTTCTAAGGAAGGTGCCATATCTGCTTTTCAGGCTGTCACGATTCACTGTGATGTGCAGCTTTTTATACATATATCCGAAAAGAGGAACCTTCTCCATATCGCTTTTTCCTACAAAAATGCTATTGATTTCATTTAACCCCATTGCTGGTATATCCAGGTAAGAGAAGTGATTTGGGCAAAAGATGTAATTTTTGTTTTTGTCCAGCTTTGTCCGGTACTCATTTTCATAGGGAATAAATATAAAAGTCAGGAATACTCTGGCCCACCAACGGTTAAATACCCCAACAAGGTGAAACTGCCTGGGGAGCAGTACCGGGATCATTAGCAAAGGGAAGAAAAATATAAAAGTTATGGCAAATACAATTACAGCATAGGTGGCATGGAAGCCTCTGATGATTTTCATTAAACTAAGATGATTCCGTTTTTCAATAATTCGTTTGGCTAAAAACATGAAGGGAGAATAAGAATATGCAAATATAACGTGTGTTTAATGTTATTTCAGAAGGTATGTCATCCGGATTTAATCATCAAGCTTAACTATACAACGCTGGTCTTTTAACAGATCGAGCGCCTGGCCAAGGTTCAGAGAAGACTTGGTTTCATCCATTTTTTCATTAAACGAAAACTTCAACTCTTTTCGTTTAAGCGCCTCTACAAACCTTCTCACCTCTTCTTTATTTTCCAGAATGAGCGGAGGTACTTTTGTAGGTTTATTGTCATCATCCTTCGCCACCATGGTTACATAAGAGGTGTTGGTATGCTTTACGCTGCCGAGTTTTACATTTTCAGCAATCACCTTGATGCCGATTACCATGGATGTGCTGCCGGCATAATTTACCGATGCATGCAACGATACCAGATCACCGACCTCCACAGGCTGCAAGAATACAACATCATCTACCGATACGGTTACACAATAGTTCCCCGCATGCTTTGAAGCACAGGCATAAGCAACTTTATCAATAAGGGACAATAAAATGCCTCCATGGATTTTCCCTCCGAAATTGGCATAGGAGGGGATCATTAATTCAGTAATAGTTGTTTTTGAATACTTTACGGTACGTCCGGCATGTTCCATGTTTTGAAGATAAAATAACTTTTTTTATTCTGGTACTTTATTTTCTACCTTTTACAAAGCCAGCCGTCCCTTTATAAAATATAATCCATATTCCAGTCTGGCGGGCTATGAAATTAGTTGAGAAGACTTTTATTTTCATTCTTTATTTACAACGCAAATAAACTACATTATGAAAAATGCAAATAGTTTTGAATGTATGTTGTTGAGAGTTATATTAACATATTTTCTGATTAAAGAATATATTAAGTGAAACTACGAGGATTGAAGTACAAGCTACTGCTGCAAATTATGCCGGTAGTGACGGTAATTTTTCTTGCATGTATCGGATATATCATTTTTAGTCTGCGGCAACAAGCCATAGAAGACAATGAGAAGTTGGCATTTAGCTATGTGGAAGAAGTAGCTAATGAGGTGAAGGCAAGGATGAATGAAGATATCGGGCTATCGCGGGCCATTGCCAATGCTGCGGCTGTTTATAAGGATTCTTCAGGAACGACAAGGGAGAATTTTATTAAAGGCATGCTTTCAGGTATTGTAGAAGGGGAGGAAAGCTATCATAGTGCATGGCTTAGTATAGAGCTCAATCATTTTGAGCCAGCCTGGAACCTGCCCTACGGAAGGAAACGCTATACCTTTTATCATCAGGGGCCACCAGCCATAGATTCTGCCAACCTGCAAGGTGATTTAAGAGGGAGTAGCTATTTAAGGTTGAAAGAGGAGAAGCGGGAAGAAGTAAATAACCCTTATTATTATACAAAATACAGTGATGCCGGAGATGAACGTAACGATGTCTTCGGAACCTCTATCTGCGCCCCTGTTCTGATCAATGGAGAATTTGCAGGTGTAGGAGGTGTCGACATTTCGCTGGAGCATTTTCAGTATGTTTCTGATTTTAAACCGTTTGATCAATCTCAGATATTCCTGATTGCGAATAATGGTGTCTTCGTATCGCATCCAAACAAAGAATTTATTGGTAAGAAGCTTGAGGAAATGATTTCTCCGGAAATAGTTGATCAACACGAACTGGATACTAAAGTAAGTCAGGGGGAGTCCTACCTGGTAGATACTCAAATATCTGATAATGGCGAGATGTACCTGTTGGCCCTTGCTCCGATTGAGTTGGGCAATTCCTACTATCCATGGTCCATTGGTATAGTGGTGCCCAGGGATGTGATCCTTACAGAAGTTAACAATAGTATGTTCAGGTCTTTGCTGATTGCTATCTTAGGCATTGCCATTATTGCCCTTGTCCTTTGGAGGATCTCCAATAACATCACCAAACCGCTGAATAAGGTCAATGCCCTGATTAAAGAAATAGCTCAGGGGGATATCGATCTCTCAAAAAAAGTATCTAACCCTACTGACGATGAGGTGGGAGAGATAAGTCTGTCAGCCAATGCGCTGATAGATGACCTTAATAATAAGGTGGAGTTTGCTAAAAGTATAGGCTCAGGTAACCTGGACCTGGAGCATCAAACAGCCGGTGAGCAGGATACTTTAGGAAATTCCCTCATCGCTATGAGGGACAGTCTGAAAGAATCTAAAATAGAGGATGAACGAAGAAGCTGGATCAATCGTGGCCTCGCTAAGTTTACGGAGATACTGAGGCTTAATGATGGAGAAATGGAAGGCTTCTACATCAAGGTAGTGAGCGAAATGGTCAAATATATCGGTGTCAATCAGGCCGGACTTTTCGTCATTAACAATGATGAAGAGGACAATACCTACCTGGAATTGGTAGCCGCATACGCCTATGAAAGAAGGAAATACCTTGAAAAGAAGGTGGGGCTGGATGAAGGACTGGTAGGGCAATGTTACAAAGAGAAACAGCGTATTTCCCTTAAAGAACTGCCTGAAGATTACATACATATCACGTCAGGTCTGGGCATTGCTCCTCCTACACATGTATTTCTTGTGCCCGTCAAGCTGGAGGAAGAAGTGCTTGGCGTTATGGAGTTTGCCTCCTTTGAAGTGGTGCCCGAGTATAAAATAGAGTTTGTCGAAAAACTGGCGGAAAGCCTGGCATCTACTATTTCCACGCTAAAAACAAACCAGCGGACAAGAGTGCTGCTGGAGCAGTCTCAGCAACAGTCAGAAGAGTTGCGGGCCCAGGAAGAAGAGATGCGCCAAAACATGGAAGAAATGGAGGCTACTCAGGAGGAGATGAAGCGCACCCAAAAACTGGTAGAGCAAAACCAGATGCTTATGGAGGTGCTTCTCAATCAGGCCGGGGATTCTGTCTTGGTTTTCGATAACCGCTATAATATTGTACTGATCAACGATGTGTTGAAAGCCCGCTATAAAGGCACCCAGTTTGAAATGGGAGTTGGTGACAACCTTCTGGAGAAGCTGGGCAGTCATAGGGAAATGTGGCAAAAACATTACGAGAAAGTCCTGGGTGGCGAACAGCTTCAATTTACAATCAAGAGCCAGCTCAAGGATAGCGAAAATTACAGGTTCTATTTTATGAGCCCGATCAGGGATGCCCACGGAGAAGTACGCTATGTAAGCGTCATTACCCGGGATGCCAATATCGATCAGTACAGTAATGTGCTGACCCAGGAACAGTTTGAGTCTTTATAACAACCAATTTTACATTTAATGTTACGTTTCAGAAACATAGTTAGTATGGCTATTCTCATGGCCATTAGCTTGCCTTTATCCGTTCAGTCGCAGTCCGAACTTAATCTGGACAGGATATTTACCAAATATGAATTTAGCCCTGAGTGGCTGGGGCCAATCCGCTGGTTTGATGAAGGCGAGAGCTACATTCGGCTGGAAAAATCTGCCTCGCACCCTTCGGCGCGTGACCTGGTGAAATACAATACAGTCAGCGGAGACAAAGTAGTGCTGATACCTGCCTCTTCATTGATCCCGGAAGGAAAACAGGAGCCTCTCTCCATTGAAAACTATTACTGGTCACCCGATAAATCGAAGCTTTTGATCTTTACCAACTCTCAAAGGGTATGGCGCTATAATACCCGCGGAGATTATTGGGTGTACGATACGCAGAAGAAAACCCTTAAACAGCTTGGGGGCAGCGATGCAAAGCCTTCTACCCTCATGTTTGCCAAGTTTTCCCCTGATGGACAGAAAGTGGCCTATGTAAGGGAACACAACATCTATGTGGAGCCATTAGCTTCGGATGAAATAGTGCAGCTAACCTCCGATGGCAGTGAAAGAATTATCAATGGTACTTTCGACTGGGCCTACGAGGAGGAGTTTGACTGCCGTGATGGTTTCAAATGGAGCCCTGATAGCAAATCTATAGCCTACTGGCGCATAGATGCCACCTCCATCCGTAACTTTTACATGATCAATAATACCGACTCCGCCTATTCGCAGATCATACCGGTGCAATACCCGAAAGCCGGGGAAACACCTTCCGAATGCAAAGTAGGCGTGGTGAACGCTGCAGGCGGGCCTACTACCTGGATGCACATGTCCGGAGACCCACGGCAAAACTATATCCCCCGAATGATCTGGACTCCGGACTCAAAGTCTGTACTTATGCAGCATTTGAACAGAGCACAAAACCATAACAGGGTGACCCGGGGAGATGTGAAAATGGGTAATGTGAAAGTTATTTTTGAAGATAAGGAAACCGCATGGCTAGATGTAGTAAACGACTTTCAATACCTGAACAAAGGGCAGAATTTTACATGGGTCAGTGAGAAGAGTGGCTGGAAAGCAGCCTACACCGTATCGGCAGATGGAAAATCAGAACAGCGTATTACTCCCGAAGGGCAGGATATGATAGAGATCAAGCTAATCGATGAAAAGGGTGGTTGGCTCTACTATATGGCATCTCCTGACAATGCTACCCAACGCTACTTGTACAGAGCTAAACTTTCAGGCAAATCAAAGCAACAAAAGATTTCCCCTGATGCCCAGGCAGGCACGCATGAGTATGATATCACCCCTAATGGTAAATATGCCGTTCACACTTTTTCAAAAGCAGGCGTACCACCCGTAACCAACCTCATTTCCCTGCCCGATCATAAGGTTATCCGAAACCTGATTTCCAATGAAAAGCTAAAGGCTAAAATAGATGCACTCGATAAGCAACCTATGGAGTTTTTCACGATTGATGTGGAGGAAGGGGTTTCCCTGGATGCCTATATGATCAAACCTGTTGATTTTGACCCTGCCAAAAAATACCCGGTACTCTTTTATGTTTATGGAGAACCCTGGAACCAGACTGTGCTGGATAGCTGGGGAGGCTCGACTTATTTGTGGCACCTGATGCTTACACAGCAGGGTTACATTGTTATGAGTGTCGATAACCGGGGAACCCCGGGTCCAAAAGGACGGGATTTCAGGAAGTGTGTATATGGCCAGATAGGAGTGTTGTCATCGGCAGACCAGGCGGCGGCTGTTAAAAAGATCATTAACAACTACAGCTTCGTAGACCCTGACCGCATCGGTATCTGGGGCTGGAGCGGTGGTGGAGCCATGACCCTGAATGCCATGTTCAGATATCCCGACATTTATAAAGTAGGTATGTCTGTTGCCCCCGTAACCAATCAGTTGTTGTACGATAATATTTACCAGGAGCGCTACTCAGGCATACCATCAGTGAACCCGGAAGGATACGAAAAAGGGTCACCTATTAACTTTGCTAAGAACCTGAAAGGAGACCTGCTGCTGGTGCATGGTACAGGTGATGATAACGTGCATTATCAGCATACTGAGATGTTGATTAATGAGCTGGTGAAGTACAACAAATTGTTTTCCCTGATGTCCTACCCCAATCGCTCTCACGGCATATACGAAGGGGAAAATACTTCAAGGCATTTGCGGGAGACGCTGACCCATTACTTAACAACCCACTTACCGGCAGGCCCTAAGTAACATGAGCTATTTTCAACTCATATTGAGCCTGCTATTAAGTGCCGATCCGGGACTGTCCTGGCAGCTCTACAAGCTTGACAAGGAAGCTTCGCTAAGAGGCATAGCCGCTGTGGATGAAAATATATGCTGGGTAGGCGGAAGCAATAGTATGCTGGCCAAAACCATGGATGGCGGTAATACATGGCAATACTACGACCTGGTGGATATTGCTGATGGCGAATTTCGCGACATTGAGACTTTTGGTGCCGACACAGTTATTGTGATGGCTGCCGGTGAAGGAGACAGATCTAAAATTTTTAAAACAACAGACGGAGGGGCCACGTGGAGGACCGTGTTGGAAAACAAATTTCCCAAAGGATTTTTCAACGGTATTGCCTTTTGGAATGATCGTGAAGGTATTTTAACCGGTGATCCGGTAGACGGGAAGTTGTTTATCATGACTACCCGGGATGGGGGAGAGTCCTGGCAGCGGGTTACAGACTTGCCGGAGGTGGTGCAGGGTGAGTACGGGTTTGCCGCCAGTGGTAGCCACATTACCGTTCAGGGCGACCACGTGTGGATTGGTACGGGAGGTTCAGTTGCGCGTATATTTCATTCTGCTGATAAAGGAATATCCTGGGAAGTTATTGATACCCCAATACTTCAAGGCGAGCCCTCTCAAGGTATTTTCTCGCTGGCTGTTTCTGCAGAGGGAGCAGGGCTGGCAGTAGGTGGCGACTACACCGATGAAACCACCGCCGGTAACAAAAATATTATATATTCGCAGGATAATGGTAAGACATGGAGTATGTATACCGGGCAACAGATGCCTTTCCGGTCGGCCATACGGTTTGTAAACGACATGGTACTGATCACCGGCCCGTCAGGCTCTGAATATTCCCCTGACAAAGGCCGTACTTGGATGAAGATAAATGGTCAGGGATTTCATACCTTAGATGTTACGAAGAATGGCGTGGTCTGGGCCGCCGGATCAGGTGGAAGAATTGGGAAATTGATTACTGATAAATAAAAGTGTTCTAATTATGGAAATAAATCTATTTGCTTCACAAACTTATAAGGATCGCCGTAATGCCCTGAAGAAAAAGCTGGGCAAAGGCGTGGTGTTGATATTAGGGAATGATGAGAGCAGCATTAACTTTAAGGATAACTGGTATCCGTTCCGTCAGGATAGTACATTCCTGTACTACTTCGGGCTTAACCTGCCCGGGCTTACTGCAATGATCGATATAGACAATGACCGGGACATTATTTTTGGTAATGAACTAAGCATAGACGATATCGTCTGGACAGGACCTCAGCCGTCGCTCGCAGAGCTGGCAGAAAAGGTAGCCGTTACCGAGGTACTTCCCACTTCCCGCATTGCTGACCATGTAAATGCTGCTACGTTATACCTTCCTCCTTACAGACCGGAACACTCCATAAAACTAAGCAGTTGGACAGGAAAAGGAGTTGCAGAAGCTGCAGGTGCATACTCGGTTGAGTTGATCAAGGCTATGGCTGAGCAAAGGTCTGTTAAGTCTCAGGAAGAGCTTGAAGAGATCAATAAGGCCGTAACTATAACCAGTGAAATGCACCTGGCCGTAATGAAAGCTGCAAGGCCTGGCATGAAGGAACACGAACTGGTAGGCGTAGCCATGAGAACTGCGGCGGAGCATAATGTCAGCCTTTCGTTCCCGCCAATTATGACTATCAATGGAAGCATCCTTCACAACCATTATTATGGCAATAAACTTGAAGAGGGGCAGATGCTCCTGTTTGATGGCGGAACCGAATCACCAAGAAATTATGCCGGGGACATGACCAGGACTTTCCCTGTAGGTGGCCGCTTTGATGCCAGGCAAAAAGCACTTTACGACATAGTGCATAGTGCGCACTCGGCTGCCGTGGAGGCGTTGAAGCCTGGAGCTGTTTTCAAAGATATTCACTTGCTGGCTGCTAAAAAGCTGGTCGAAGGCCTCGCAGAAGTTGGTATTATGAAAGGTGATGCAGACGCGGCAGTGAATGCCGGTGCACACACCATGTTCTTCCAGTGCGGACTTGGCCATATGATGGGCCTCGATGTACATGATATGGAAAATTATGGTGAGCAATATATTGGCTACACGGACACCCTGGTAAAGAGCAAAGAGTTTGGCTTGAAATCGCTGAGACTGGGTAAAGCTGTTGAGAAAGGTTATGTGGTCACCATTGAGCCGGGTATTTATATTATTCCGGAGCTCATAGATATGTACAAAGCAGATAATAAGTTCGCTGAATTTATCAACTACCAGGAACTTGAGAGCTATAGAGATTTTGGTGGTATCCGCGTTGAAGATGATTACGTGATCACCGATGCAGGAAGCAGCCTTTTGGGTAAGCCACTGGTGAGGTCATCAGAAGAAGTGGAGGCAGTACGAACTGCGGCCGTTAACAATGAAAAAGTTATAGCCAAGGTATAAGTAGAAGCCGAATTTCCTGGGGGTACTAACACTCGTCTCTTTGTTTGACAGGCTCCTGTAAATAGCAATCGGCAAAGGCAGTTGGCAAACTGTGGAGAAAAGAGATAGGCGCAGGTTACTAATTGCAGTGGCAGGCTTCACGTTACAGGCTTTACTTTCCAATTGGTTTGCATGTGCTTTTAGCTTGATTCAAAAGTGTAGCTCAGGCTCTGACTCGATAGAAATAAAAAGAGGTTGTATAAATGCACTTTAATACAACCTCTTTTCTATTTTCGTTTGATTCGGGATCAATTAATAGTCATTGTCGTTCCAGCTATCATCGTCATACCAGGTATCATATTCATTATTATCTACATACCCGTTGTCATCGTCATCCCATAGTTCAAATGTGCCTTCGAAGTACTCATCTTCGTCGAGGTAGCTGTCGTCATTAGTATCCCAGTCATTAAAAGTCCCGTCTTCTTCGTAATCATAACCGTCGTAATAGGTTACGGCACCATTATTCCATTCATTTTCGTCTATTCTTTGATCACTATTGGTATCCCAATCGTCATAATAACCATTGTCATTCAGGGTTGAGGAAAACTCGTTGTTATCCACTTTATTGTCCCCGTTGTTGTCCCAGGTAGAATAATCATTGTCCCTGTTTTGGGAGAACCCTGCTGTGCTGATCAAAAGAAATATAAGTAATGCGGTAGTTATTTTGCTTATCGTTTTCATATCTCTGCTTTTAGGTGAAATTTTATTTAAACTCACCCTGATTAACACAAACAGGTTGCCATCGTCTGGCTACAGGCAGGAAAAAATAAGATTTTGATTTTCAGTTGATTATGGTTAAAAGAAGCCGCTGAAGCTGGTGGGTTTGTGGAGAAAACTCCGGTAAAATGAAATTTTCTCCACAAGTGTTTTGGGTTCGGTTGTTAGCCTACATTTTGGACTCCATTCATTTTTTCTTCACCTGCGTAGTAAATGCTTAGCAGCGACTCCATTTGCTCCTTACCGCTGGCGATGTTGTTGATTTTGCTCCAGAGGTCGTTGTTTATAAGCTGACGGAGAGGCTGCTCCAGTTTGGGTATAAGCCGGAAAGGCTTGATGAGCTTTTTGTCCCAGACTTTGGCGTACCTGGGCAGGTCATCAGGATAAACGATTTTTCTTTGAGTGCCCTCCGGAAAAGGGCGAAAAGGTTCTGAAAGATTGAGGTAACCATAGTCATCTGTCAGTTGCTCTCCCGGGTGGATATCCCGAATGGCAATTTCAAAATCATAGGGAGTGGTAAAGCAGTTGGAATTGAAGCTGTGGTTGACAAACCGCCCGTTGTCCCAACACAAAATAAAATTGCCATCGCCATTGCGATAAGCATAAACATCCAGGATGTTTTTGTAGAATTCATCCATATCGGCAACTTCCGAAGGGGTAAATTCACGATCCAGCCTGTCCAGCACCCAGGTAATGGTGCCGGCCGGGATAAAAGAAGTGGCTACAACCCCGTAGCCAATCTCTTTGCTGATAAATTTCAGTTCAGTATGCGGGTGTATCATAATTGAAAATACGAAAAAGGTTGAGTTATCAAATGAAGGGGCAGATAATTTAATATTGCCCGGCTACTACTGTCTATAGTTATTAAAGGAGCAGGTAGGGTGTTTTGTTATACCGAACTGAGAAAAAGGAAAGCCAGGGGAAGGGTTTTGAAAAATAAAGCAGCAACTTCCGCTATTTGCTACTGGTTTTTAAGGAATAATTTTACGTTATTTGACTGTCGTTGAAAATGCCACCCGCAACGGTATTTTTCCTTCAGAATGATCACGGTTTCTTAATAAATTCAACATTTTAATTTTACACTTTCGTCATTTTGATGTAAGGTTTTTGGCTAAAATGTAAATTTTCACCTGTTTTTTACGCTACTCCGCTTCTTCTTACGACATTTTTTCCTCATATTGTGATTTATTTTCCTGATTGATTTTATGCTTAATGGCTTTATTTCACTAAACCGTATAATCTGCTGATAAGACTTTACAGAAGTGCTTTGGAGACCATAAACATTTATTATTTAAACAATTTTAGGGTTATTTTTGCTTTAATTAAAAAACACAAACACTATGAGACTTAGAAACTTACTAATCATATGCGCCATAACTTTCACTGGCTTAGCGTTTTCCTCATGCACGGATGAATCAGAAGATATAGTTCCTCAGGATTTAAACGGAAGTGAGAGTCAGGCCACAACGGGGAGTAGTGGAGAAAACAGTCAAGGAAACTAATCTATAATTAAGTGAGTAAACTTTTGGATGTAAGATATTGAGACGAATAGACTGCGCCTTAATGCTCATAAATTGCGACCTTTAAATTTCGTAAAACCAATGCAATGAAATTAACCTATACCTTAATACTCAGTCTTGTTTTACTGGCCTGTTCTGAAAAAGAAAATGTAAAACCAGACAATGCAGAGTTACCCACTGATAAAGCAGGTCTGGAGCAAATTATTAATTCCGACAATGACGATGATCAAAAGTTAGCGGCATATTGGGAACTGTATAAAATAGACAGGCAAAGCAATTTTGATCAGGCTAAACTTTATTTAGATGAAATTTCAATTTTAGCGAATCAAACGGGCAATAATCTATTTCAAGGTAGAGTTTCTCATGCTAATGGTCTTATCTCATATAGAGACGGTGATTATGTGGATGCAGTAGCTCATTATTTAGAGGCTATTGATTTTTTTGCAAGTCTTGATGACCCCATATACAGGGCAGATGCTTTGAACAATATTGGTGTTGTTTTTATGGAGACGGGTAATTATGAATATGCAATTAAGTTTTTAACTAAGGCGAGAGAAAATTATTTGATGGCCAAAAATACTCGCTTTCTGGTTATGGTTGATATTAACTTGGGTATTAGTAGTTTTTCTAAGCAAGATCCTGATTTTGAAGGTGCGAATAAATACTTCCAAAGGGCGTTGGAAAGAGCTGGGGAATTAAATGAAAAACAAGATTATTATTTTAATAGAATTCATAATCAAATTGGGGTAAATAAGTATAAGCAGGCAGATTACGGTGCTGCTATACACAATTATCAACTTTCCTTAGAGTATATGGGCACTGGTGAGGGCATAGAGGAGAAGCAGGCCATAGCCTATGCTAATATTGGTGAAGCCTATATGGATCAGGGTAATCACGCAGAAGCTGAGAGATGGTTAGAAAAGTCGTTGGAGTTATCTTCTTATGTTACAGACAACCTGGTTAAAGTAGATATTCATAACATGACAGCAAAGCTTTATCAGGTGCAGGGCATGCATGCAGAGGCGGTTAAGTATCTGGAAAAAGCCATTGAAATAGCTGATAAGGATGTAATCAACGAGTCACTTCAGGAGACTATCGATCTGGTGAGGGTGTCCTATAAATTTCTGCAAAATTCAGGTAAACCTGTAAGCGTAGCCCGGTACGAGACGGCTTTGAGTGTTGACGGCATGCAGGATTCGCTTGAAGAGGAGTTATTGGAAAAAGCTAATTTCAAATCTTTACAAGCTGCTCTTGGCCTTTCACTTGAACTGGATAATCAGATCAGGGAAAAGAAAGCCGAAGTAGAACAAAGAGAGTTTATCAGCAATGTAGCCTTGTCTTTGGGTATTCTGCTTATTATAGCCGCTATCCTTGGGTTTGTTTATACCATCAACTACAGAAGGACCAAAAAGAACAGGGATGAGTGGAAGGACGTGTGCCTTGAGGTAAGGGACGTTCTTGAAAGCATTCCTAATTAGTGGTTCTAAGCAAAACATCACAGAATTCATTACGCTTGTCCTGAAAATGCTCACATAGAAGTGAGTGAGGGCAACACTAATACTACTCTCCTCCCGAGGCTATTACATTAAGGCGCCAGACTTCATGCACACATCTACTTTTTGGCGGGTAAATTTATTCCTAGATAGCAGTTTACAGAGCTAAATAGCGGCTTTGCTAAACTTCCAAAAGTTTGGTAAAGCTTTACTGTTCTGTATTACAGGCTGAGGGTAATAGCCTTAAAGCGGAGGTTTCCACCCTTTCTATGTATCACCTCACTCGGTAAGGTCTGTAGGCCAATATTGGCTAGAATGCCCTCTCCGTGCCGGAAGAGGGAGTTTTGACTCTGCTAACACTTTAGCTTATTAAATGCAGGTTCAATTCGTTTGCAGCCATGTAGCATTCAGAAAGTAGGGGTAGGATAAAGTAAGATCAAAGTAGAATAGCATTGACTCTCCTCCCCAGGTCATACTGAGCCTGCGGAGTATCTAATTTGGTTCCTTGCATGAGCTGAACGGTGAGTAGTTACTTACTTAGGTAGATACTCCTATCGGTCAACATGACTGTGGAGGTGGAATTGCCGGGCGAATAAGCTGTGCCGAAGAAAGTAAATACAAATCTTGCGAATACTGATTAATATACTTTAAAACTGAAGTCTTCTACTTATTAAACGGCTTGCCGCCATTGGCTATTGAGCTGATCAATTCTGTAGCGTACCGTAGCTTGGCTTCTATTTCTTTGTTTCTCATATACGTGGTTTCCAGCTCGTCAACTGCCGATATGAAAGAGCTGATCAGGCTCTGGCAGGCCTCAGTATTCCCGTTTTCAATCAAGTGTTGGCAGGCTTTAATGGCATTTCTATACCGTTGTACGGTTTCAAAGGCATCACTTCCCTCTGATAATGATAAACCTGTAGTTGAAGATTTGGCAGCGCGGCCTGCATTTTCCGGGTTGTCAGCAAAGAAGTGTTCCACCGGAACTTCCAGGATACTGCTTATTTTTATAAGCAGGTCAACTTTTGGGTAGCCCTTTCCGGTCTCATATACCGATATAGTCCTCACGTTTACGCCGATCTTTTCCGCGAGTGCTTCCTGCCCGAGTTGCGCTTTTTCCCTGAAGTATCGAAAATTTCTTGCAAAAGTTGACTTTTTTGTCAATATATGATTATTTTAGCATATCAACTTGATAAAAAAATCAAGTTTATGATTTTTTACACATTTAAGAAGTGTCAAAGATATAAAAAAAGAACTTAAAAATCAGGTCATTAGAGACCTTACAAGATTAAAAAAAAACACAAAAGATCAAGAGTTTTTATATCCGGTTTCTGACGTGTAAATGATCAGCATTTTAACTTAAACCGTAAACTTACAAAATACCAACAACGTGAAGAAGCAGGACAAATCAGAGCACTACCAAAAGATTATTGACAGTATGGAAGAGTTGACATCAAAAATGGATGCTATAGCTCAGGAGTACTTTGAAGCCAATGTAGATTTTATAAGTAAGCTGGGAGATGCCCGGCTGAGAGAAGACCTATCCGAAGATGCACGACTGTCGTACTACGACAGAAGGTTCAAAGATTTATTAGAGGAACTGGAGAACGAAAACAGGCTGTTGAAGCGTGAGAAGATCAACCTTCAGTTCCGTAAGAGTCTGCTAACTGCAGATGAAAGCACTTCTTTAATATAGAAAAAGGCAACCCTAAAGTGGGTTTAGGTTGAAGTCATCATGGGGGGTATGCACACACATATCCCCCGGATGATGTTACTTGTTTACCGCACACTTTGCACTAGTAATTTTCTTGATATATTGTTGGCTTATCAGGCATTCTGCAGGTCCTGCAGAATGCCTTTTCAACACCCTTTTGTCGAAGCTCGCCGGTGGTATAGTGTTTAATTGTTACTTGGCTGTATGATGTCACGTAAACTATTGTAAGAGGTGGGAATGCTCCTGTTATTATAGGGATATGAAGCTTTGTAGGAAACAAAACGATAAGCTTAATTGCAGGATACACCGGATAATTCTTCCAATATTTGAAAGCTACACAATAAACAAAAAAAGAGCAGGCTCCACTTCCTGCTCTTTCACTTTCTGTTAGTCTACCTTAGAGAAATTCGTCATCTCGCAATTGTAATTCTTGATAAAGAAATCATCCATTTCATCGGCTTTGAGCGATAGTTCGGTCAGGTTCTTTTTAATCTCTTCCCTGAAAGGAGTGTACAGGTCTGAAATGGCTACCCTGTAGGAGATAAAGATCTGGTTTTGGTAAATACCGAGCTGATAAGGCTCCACAGGGTTGCTCAACAGGTATTTCAGCAGTGCTTCCAGGTTGCCTTTAGGCAGTTTGTTTAATGGAGATGTAGCATACAGGTAGTTCTTGTTATATGTAAATATCCTGATCTGCGAACTTCCCTGATGGAACTCCCAGGCCTCTACTCCTGACCTTGCCAGCACGGGATTAATACCCAGGCCGGAGATAGCACCTTCTACAAATTGAGCAAGGTCTGTAAGTGGTATTTCATCGAAATATTTCAGGTCGATATTCACACCGCAGCTTGCGCAATACTCGGTGGGAGTGGTGATCAGCTCTGCGCATGAGCTGCATTTCAAGGCCATTGAAGACTCAGTATGTGAACTGACCGAATCCAACTCTTCATGCAGTGTCTCTACGGGAATAGCGAACCCCATATTGTCAGCATTCTGAAACTTCGATGTGGCTATACCTATCAATGTGCCATCGGCAGCTACTACCGGGCCACCGCTGTTTCCGGGGTTAACCGCAGCATCGGTTTGAATATAGTGTTTGCCAGACATCAGTTGCCTTGGGGCGGACACTATTCCTTCGGTAATGGTATAAGGCATGCCATAAGGGAAGCCAAGTACGTAAACAGACTCACTGTGGCTAACCCCTCTGTCGGCCTGGTAAGCCATGGGCTGCGCTTCAGGAGCCTCATGCCCTGAAGCCAGAAATGCAATATCCACATCAGGGTTAATGAAGATCACATCAGCCAGGTAGCGGTTCATTTTGTGGTCTTCCAAAGTTACCTGCCTGTTCCCGGCAATTACGTGATAGTTGGTTACCCATATATTTCTGTCCTTCAGGATGAACCCCGTTCCGCTTCCTTTTGAGGTGATAACTTTATATACGCTTGATTTTATATTTTCTATGCTCATTTTTATCTAAAATAATAGGTTGATAATTAACTGGCCGTTGCCACTGAATCCGACCCGGCGAGGGCGTTGTACTTCTGTTCATTCATGATGGTTTCCATAGCCTCCATCAAAATTTCCGCAGCATCTTTCCACTCGGTGCCACCGGCCTTTTCCAAAGCTGAAGTGATGAGGTTTCTGGGTGTTTCATCTACCATGTTATAGTAGAAAAGGCTATAAAAATCCTTGAGAAGTGTAAGTGTGGCGCCAAGGTAGTCGGCCTTTTTAATCTCATTCTGAGCCGTTTCATACCCGTTCTTAAAGTTGTTTCTGGTGTTTTGCAGGTTGAAACTATACTTGTAAGGCACAAATGTATCTATAATATAGATGTCACTCAGGAATTCCTCCTTGTTGTAATTCTTGAGCTTCTGCAGGAATGTCTTGGCTCTGTGGATACGGTCCTGATAAGGGTCACGGCCCATTAAGTCGGCAATGGCATTTTCCAGTTCAGTCCTCAGGTAGCCCTGCGGCGAGACATAAAAGTCTATCTTCATAAGCAGTATCTGGAATACATCATAAAGAAAAGCGTCCCATCGCTTGCCTTCAAAGTAAGCAACATAATCTTCCGCCTCGGTAATGTACTCCTGAATGGTCTGCCAGGTTTTTTCCAGTTGATCCGGAGTGAACCTTTGTATTTGAGGCTCGCGCATTCTTACCGCTTTAAATTTTTCTATGAACAAGTCGTCATACTTGTCGGCATTCACGCAGATCTCACGAAGTGCATCATAGACTTTGTATGGCTCACACATGCCAAGCGGCGAACTAAAGTGAAAAGTAAGCTGGTCCTCGTTGTGCAGGATGATCTTGGTCATCATCAGCGGGTGGAAATTTAACTCCGTTACCTGACGAAGCAAAGGTACCAACGGGCCGTCTTGAAGTTTTACAAAGGGCGCTTCAACATGGAGCTGGTCATTCTGTATTTTGATACTTACTACAACAGAGCCATGAGGAATATTGAATTCCGTCTGATCCGCATTCCCTGTTTTGGCAGCCAGGTCAGGATCTATATATTTCAGTATTCCCGTAATTGATTCTTTAAAATTCCCGTTGTCATAGGCTTCCAACACTTTGGGCCAATAGCCGACATTCATTTTATTAGCCGTTGTGCCAAGTGCCGAATGATAAAAAGATGGAGATGTGTTCATTGGTTTAAGTTTCGTGTAAATTTTAAATCAGGAATCATTTTTTGCGTATAATTCCAATTTATCTTAGACCAATATAAAATTTTTTTGAAAAAGATGTGTAATATCTTCAATTACAAGGGCAATATTTGAGTATTTTTTATGTTTAAAGATGTATTCCAAACAATAAATACCACGAGGCTACCGCGGTAATATAACCGATAAATGCTGGCAATGTGCCCAGTTTGATATACCTGATGATGGTCAGCTCCTTGACCTGACCCATGGCTGCCACACCTGCCGCCGAACCGATCACAAGAATACTGCCCCCTGTACCGGCAGTGATGGCCAGTAAAACCCAATAGGTAAATGCGATGCCTTCCGGAAGCATCTTAATAACCGCTGCCGTCAGCGGTACGTTATCCACAACAGCAGATAATATGCCCAGTGAAGTATGCCCCATGATGATGGCTATGGGATTGGCGGCAGGATTGTCCCCGAATATCAATAAGGCAACATCACGCAGTACACCCTGATAGTTGAGTGCCCCTACTGCCAGCAGTATGCCAATGAAGAAATTGAGGGTGGCCATATCTATGGTTTTGATGATGTTTACGATGTGTCCTGCCTTTTTTTTCAAGGTGCCCTTTTTCAATCGGTAGTCAATTACAATGGCGCAGGCCCCAAGCCCCAGCAGGATGCCAATAAAAGGAGGGAGGTGGAAGAGGTTGACGATCACTGCAAACCCGAAAGTGAAAAGGCCGATAAATATAATGCTCCACTGCAAAGGCAGCACCTCTTTGGTTTCACGTCTTTTTCGGTCTTCATTTCTTATTTTAAGAGTAAGTATGGCCTGGGGGACTGCCCATGCTATTACTGAGGGGATAAATCCGTAAAAAAGGACCTGCCAGGCGGTAAACTTACCGGCAAGCCACAGCATAATGGTAGTCACATCTCCCACGGGTGACATGGCACCGCCGGCATTGGCTGCAATGACTATATTGATTACGTATATCACGAAGTTTCTTTTCCTGATATACAAATGCCGCCCGATCTGGATCATGATCAGCGTGCTGGTGAGGTTGTCCAGAAGGGCCGAAGCGATAAAAGTGGTGAGGCCCATGAGCCAGAAGAGCTGCCGGTCAGATATTTTGAGTATCAGCAGCTTGGATTCTACCCAGGTGAAAAACCGGAAGTGCGCCATCATTTCAACGATGGTCATGGCACCCATTAAAAATACAATCAATGCAAATATTTCGGCAGATTCGTGCAGCATGGCCTCCCGCAGCAGCTCTTCATCTTCACCTATGGCTACCACTATCCACATGATAGAGCCGGTGAAAAGGGCTATCCAGCTTTTGTTTACCTGGAGGTTGTGCTCGAAGGCAATGGCTGCAAAACCAATGATAAAAATGATAATGAGGAGGATGGATTCGTTATCGTACATGGCTGCGACTGTTTATATAAGGTAATAGGTAACCATACCACAGAAATTTCGGATGAATTCAGGCCGTAAATCTAACAGTCAGCATTATCTAAGTGTTATGATGTTAATCATATATTAAAATGAGATTCAGGCTTTGCTGCTTAATGCCAAGATAATGAGAATCTTACTGTTTATACATTTGTGAAATAAAGTGGATTTGCCCTCATAAAGGGCCATGAAATTGCCCTTCTCGAACCTTTATTGTAACTTTGCGTTTGGTAAAACAGAAATAAAAACACCTAATATAATGATCGAGGAAAAAGTAAAATACAAGGTCAAAGATATTTCTTTGGCAGCGTGGGGCCGTAAGGAGATTGAACTTGCGGAAGCGGAAATGCCAGGTTTGATGGCACTTCGCGAAGAGTATGGAAAAGAGAAGCCCCTTAAGGGTGCCAGAATTGCAGGTTGTCTTCACATGACTATTCAGACTGCAGTATTGATCGAGACTTTGGTAGAGCTTGGTGCCGAAGTTACCTGGTCTTCTTGTAATATATTCTCTACCCAGGACCATGCCGCTGCTGCTATTGCTGCTGCAGGTATCCCCGTTTATGCCTGGAAAGGAATGAACGCCGAAGAATTTGACTGGTGTATTGAACAGACTCTTATCTTCCCTGATGGTCAGCCCCTCAACATGATCCTGGATGATGGTGGTGACCTTACCAATATGGTATTTGACAAATACCCTCAGTACGTTCAGGGTATTAAAGGACTTTCAGAAGAAACAACTACCGGAGTTCACAGACTGATCGAAAGAGAGAAGAATGGTACTTTGGTTATGCCTGCCATTAACGTAAACGACTCTGTTACCAAGTCTAAATTTGATAACAAATATGGTTGTAAAGAATCACTCGTAGATGCTATCAGAAGAGCAACCGATGTGATGATGGCAGGAAAAGTAGCTGTTGTAGGTGGTTACGGTGATGTTGGTAAAGGTTCTGCTGCTTCATTAAGAGGAGCCGGAGCCAGAGTGATCGTAACTGAAATTGACCCTATATGTGCACTTCAGGCTGCCATGGATGGCTTTGAAGTGAAGAAAATGGATGACGCAGTAAAAGAAGCTGACATCGTAGTTACAGCCACAGGTAATAAGGACATCATTGTGGGCCGTCACTTCGAGAGCATGAAGGACAAAACCATTGTTTGTAACATCGGTCACTTCGATAACGAGATTGATGTTGCGTGGTTGAACAAAAATGCTGAAAAAGATGAGATCAAGCCTCAGGTTGACAAATACAGACTATCTAGTGGCAATGATATAATCCTTTTGGCAGAAGGAAGACTGGTAAATCTTGGATGTGCCACCGGCCACCCTTCATTTGTAATGTCTAACTCATTTACTAACCAGACTTTGGCTCAGATAGAACTTTGGACTAATGCTGATAATTACGAAAACAAAGTTTATACGCTGCCTAAGCACCTGGATGAGAAAGTAGCAAGACTGCACCTGCAAAAAATTGGTGTTGAGCTTGAAGAGCTTAGCGAAGACCAGGCCAAGTATATTGGAGTAACTGTTGAAGGTCCTTACAAACCTGATTACTACAGGTATTAATTAGGGAACTTTCCTGATGATATAAATAAAGGCTGCCTTATGGAAGGGCAGCCTTTTTAGTTACTGTACAGAATTACAATCAATACTGCATTTCAGTTCTTCTGCTTTTGAAAAATGGTCTGAGTACTACCTTGTCCAGCAAAAGCAGGGCAAGTATTAATACTGCAAACAACAGCCCATCTGTAATGATCTTTAGGTTAACACTATCAGGAAGCTGAACATCCGGCATTTCCATTACATTGCCCACCTGAGGCAGCTCGACAGTGTCAAACATATCCAGGGTCAGCATGCTTTCGGTCATATACAATGAGCCGGCAATTACGGTTAACAGGGCAAGAATAAGGATGATCAATCCGTTTTTCCTGGAATAATTTATACTTTTAACTATAGGCTTGTCCAGGTTGGCCATTACTTTACTGCTGAAATTTTTCGAAGGTGTTTGCAGTGTTGCGGTCATTAGCAGTAGCTGGTCGGTCTTTTTAAGCTCCTCCAACCGGAAAGCAACCTGAGGTTGATCACATGCCTTTTCGACCCTGGCAGCTTCCTCTTTGCTCAATAATCCATCTATATAATCAAGCAGCAGCTCGTCTGTTATTTTTAATGGCTTTTCCATAACTATAAATTTAATGCCTCTTCCTTTAATATTGTTTTCATTTCATCGGCTAATTTTTTTCTGGCCCTGTGTAGCCTTACCTTCGCCGTATTAAAACTCATATTGGTTATTTCTGAGATTTCGTCAAGCGAAAAATCTTTTAAGTAAAATAACGTAAGTATGTTCCGGTCTATCTCCGGCAGTTTTCCCAGAGCCTGTTTAATAAACCTTTTTTGATCCTGAAGCTCCATCTCCGGAGTGGAGCTTTCATAGTAGGTGTACTTCACCGTGTCCAGACTTTCTTTCTTTATTTTTTGTTTTCTCTTGCAGGTAATAGCCGTATTAAAGACTATCCTGTAGAGCCAGGTGGAGAATTTTGACTGCCGGTTAAAGCTGGCGAGGTTTTGATAAGCCTTGATAAAACTATCATGAGCTACCTCCTCGGCATCCTCCCTGTTGTTCAGGATGTTCAGAGCTATGGTGAAAGCATAATTTTTATGCTTTTCTATAAGCTGATTATAGAATTCACGCTCGCCCTCCAGCACCTTGTCTATTATGATGAGATCATCCAAATTCTTCACGCCGCTTTGACGCAGGTTAATCTACTTAAGTTACAGCTATTTTTAAATTTTTTCAATGGATATCCGGCGCACGCCACCGTTATCTGAAAGCAACGGAGAAAATATTTGAAATACCCAACCAAAAGGACACCGGCTAAAGTAATCCCAACCAACCGGCTTTTGTGCATATATTAAACTTTTCCCTAAATGTGTTAAGTGGTTTTGGAATGACTGCTAACAGAGCTAAATCGCAGCTTTACTAAACTTCTGAAAGTTTGGTAAAGCTTAACTTGTTCGGTAACACCGGCTGAAGGTAATAACCTTAAAGCAGAGGTTGCTACCTTTCTGAGCATCGCCTCTCCCGGCAAATGGTCTCCTGCCATAATTGAATATTGTGCCTCCGAATGCCGTAGAGTTCTTCGAGAGACTCTACTGGGAAGTAATATATAATCCGCCCTTAACGTAATAGCATTGTAGCCCCCTCGATGGGACAGTTGGCCGGTGGTTTTTTAACTTTTTGATAAATCTTTGCTTCAGCCGAAGCTTCTAATTTCTAAACTGTTCTGTAGCACTTAGACCGTCATCCTGAAATTTTCCATCTTGTGCACCAAAATATACGGCAAACTTTATGGAAAATATTCAGGATCCCCTGATCGTGGCAATGCCGAAATTTCTGCCACACACTCTATCAAACCCCTAATCTCTCCAGCTCTTCATTTAGTAGATGTTAGGCGGTCACGAACTTTGTCTCGCACCCGTCATTACTTTCCAGTGAATAGTCTTGAAAAGACCCCGCGATATTTTAATCTGTCATAGAGTGGGGTTGAGCTAATAGTAAAAAAAATTTTTGATCGTTGTAACCTGCATCCAGACAAGTGCGTCAAAGGGGCAAATGTTTAACAAAAGGTCAAAAAAATGGAAATCGAATTTATTGCAATCTTTATTCCGATCATAGCCATCATAGGTGTGGTAATTATGATCATTTACTTAAGAAGATATACCAACGTAGAGCGTTTGGCAATGATTGAAAAAGGAATGTCTCCGGGGGATCTGCCTAAATCCAGGGCTAATACCAGCGGTCCACTCAGGTTTTCCCTGTTATTGATCGGAATAGGCCTGGGGTTCATTGTAGGTTATTTTATAGATGCCAATACCAATATGAATGAACTTAGCTATTTCTCCATGCTCTTTATATTTGGAGGTATAGGCCTGGGCTTATCATACATCATTGAAGAGAAAAAGTCCCGTGAAGAGAGCCTTACTAGATAAAGATCAGGCCTACCAGCCAACTTGTGGCCATTGTCAGTATGATGATGGCCACAATATTTAGCAAGATCCCTGCTTTCATCATATCCCGCATCCGGATGTGGCCACTGGCAAAAACGATGGCATTGGGAGGTGTGGAAATAGGCATCATAAAAGCACAGCTTGAGGCCAGTGTAGCGGGTATAACCAATATCAGCGGGTTGACATCCAAGCCATTGGCTACACCAATCACCACCGGGATAAAGATAGCCACCAGAGCTACGTTGCTCATCAGCTCCGTCATCAGCAATACAATCGCCGTTACTACAAGGGTAAGTACCAGGAGGCTTGTTCCATGGTAATTACTTACCGCATCACCAATAAGCTGGATAATCCCTACTTCCTCAAGGCTTTTGGCCAGGCACATGCCTCCTCCGAACAGGATCAGTATTCCCCATGGAAGTTTTGTGGTATCCTCCCACTGGAGCAGGGAAGTCGACCCACTGAAATTGACCGGTACGATGAACATAAGCGCCCCACCGGCCATGGCAATGGTAGTGTCAGAAAGCAGGTCAATACCTATTACCTGGTTCAGTTGCGATTTGAAGATCCAACAAAGCGCGGTGATGGCAAATATGATCATCACCAACGTCTCCTCCCTGGAAACAGCACCGAGTTGATGCAGCTTATTCATAATCACCTGCTCGGAACCCTCAATATTTTTCATTCGGTTGGGAAACAGTACCCTGGTAAGCAGAAAATAACAGGTAAACAACAGTAAAAGACCTGTAGGTATGCCCATAAGCAGCCATTGGCTGAATTGCATTTCGTAGCCGAGCATTTGTCTCAGGTATCCTGCCATAACGATATTCGGAGGCGTGCCGATCAGGGTTATTGTACCGCCGATATTGGCAGCATACGCAATGCTAAGCATGAGGCTAAGGGCAAAATTCTTATAAGCTTTATCAGGCTCAGTATTTTCAAGCAGAAGGCTGATCACCGATGTGGCTACCGGCAGCATCATTACCGCCGTGGCAGTATTGCTTATCCACATGCTGAGCAGGGCAGTGGAGAGCATGAACCCCAAGATGATGCCATTGCCACTGGTGCCGGTTATTTTGATCAGGTTGAGTGCTATACGTAGATGCAGATTGTGCTTCTCCAGTGCTATGGCGATCATAAAGCCACCCATAAAAAGGAATATGATCGGGCTGGCATATGGAGCGGTAGCCTCAGCAATTTTGAAGATCTGGAGCAGCGGTAGCATGATCATGGGAAGCAAGGCTGTTACGGGGATAGGTATTGCTTCCGTTACCCACCAGGTGACCATCCAGGCGGTCAGCGCCAAAACACGCCAGATTTCAGGAGTAAGGTATTGAGAATCTTGAAAGCGTAAGACTATAATGAAAATAATGGGGCCGAGAAGAATTAATAACCAATTAAGCCTTTTCATTTATTAACAGGTTTAGGAAAGCATAATTAACTATAAAAATGCTTATGACCAAAGTGATGGACACTTTCACTTTATTCGAAATAATATTTGGCAAACTTTGATTTTTCGGAATTTATTTTTAGAATAGGATGTGGATTCTCCTAAAACATATCGAACCCACCTGCGGGATTGCGGTTTTAGATCGAAGCCTGTAAGCCTTCGCAACCTGCAGCCTATCTTCGACTGTTAGTTAAACAATTAAATTTTCGACCCATCTATGAAACTCATATTTTCTGAGTTTTCGTATTTGTTTTGTTTAACCTAAAAATCCATTTACCATGAATAATTTTATGAAAAGCGGGTATGCTTTTGCCTGCACTATATTTTTGCTGTGTGCATGTGAAACTGATAGCATATCACCGGAAAATGAAAATAAAAACCAATCATCAATAACGGAAAATCCTGAAAAATCCTCGAAACGTGCCCGGTCAAGTGCGTCGATAGGTATTGTGGGCAGTAGTGCCGATGTAAATACCTCTACCTCAGGAGGTACGGTGCTGATGGGAGGAGGGCCTGATGTAGACGAGGCCATTCAGTGGATGATCAATCGCTCCGGAGGCGGTGACTTTGTGGTGATCCGGGCTTCAGGTACGGATGCATACAACAGCTACATCTATGGCCTTGGCTCCGTGAATTCTGTAGAAACTTTGCTTATCGATTCCAGGGTGCTGGCCAATGATGCGGGTGTGGAGGCTACCATACGAAATGCCGAAGCCTTGTTTATTGCCGGAGGTGATCAATATGATTACGTCAGCTATTGGAAGGATACCAAAGTGGAAGGCGCCATAAATTACCTGCGAAACAGTAAAAAGGTGCCTGTTGGAGGTACTAGTGCCGGATGTGCCATACAAGGGGAAGCATATTTCGATGCAGCCAACGGTACCGTGTATTCGGATGAAGCCCTTGACGATCCGTACAACCAGTACATGAGCCTGCAGACCGGCAATTTCCTGGATATTCCTTATCTGGAGAACACCATAACCGATACCCACTACAACGACCCCGACAGAAGGGGGCGCCATCTCACTTTTCTTGCCCGTATGAATGAAGACTGGGGTGTAAACGCCAAAGGCATAGGTGTGGACGAGGAAACAGCAGTTTGTATTGATGCCAGTGGCAAGGCCAGTGTGTTTGGTTATGGCTATGCTTTCTTTTTAAGGCAAAACGGCTTAGGGCCTGAAAGGTGTGAGCCCAACAGGTCTCTGGACTGGTATCGCGGTCGTCAGGCTGTAAAAGTTTACAGGGTTCGAGGTAACAGCTCGGGAAGCAATTATCTGTGGCTGACCAATTGGACCTCAGGGGCAGGAGGAAGCTGGCAATACTTCTATGCTGACCGGGGCAGGTTCAGGTTCTCAAATTAATTGGATATTAGCTGGAGTTGGTCGCCTGAGGGTTGTATAACCTGAGGGCGGCCTTCTGTTTTTTTTAAGTTGGCAAAGCCAGGAAAAACTGGATCAGCATAAAATAACCAAGAACCAGGAATATGGCATGTAGCCAAACTTTTTTATTGAAATATGCCGCAGTAGCTGCCAGCAGTACACCTCCGGAACGGATAACGTTCTGGATGAATACATTCCCTATATCATTGTACACGAAGGAACTGATGATAGTAAGCACAAAATACACCGCAAACAGTGAGAACAGCCATCGGGTATTTTTATAGAAGTAATCTTTCAGGTCAACGTCTTCATTCTTTTTAAAATCGGGGAAAAGAATAACACTGATAAGGTAGAAAAGGAAAATGGGGATCAGCGAGTAAATGAAGAAGAATATACTTTCGTTGATCGCAGAAGTTCTGGGCCAGATACCCCACCAGTTCTGAATGAACATAACAAAAGCAAAAATTGTCCAGAGAAGATGCTGCCAGTAAATGCGGATATGGTTACGGTTCTTGATAATCGAACCCCAACCCTGAAAATACTCTGCACCTACATAGCCAAAGATGATAGCACTAAATACCGTGAGATACTCCGTATGGGTGAACCCTTCGATAATATCGGGGACTTTTTCCTGCATAAGGAATAAATATACAAAAATTAATTAGAGCTGATAAGTTCCTTTGCACTTTCAAAAGCAATGCTTGAAGGTTTGTCGCCACCAATCATTTTGGCGATTTCCTCAATGCGCTCCTTCTCCTCCAGGGCCTTGATCTTACTTTCAGCTTTTATAGATGAGCTGTCTTTATAAACAAAGTAGTGCTTGTCTCCTTTGGCTGCAACCTGCGGCAGGTGGCTGATGGTAATGAGCTGATGGTTCTGAGCCATACGCTTCATCATTGAGCCCAGCTTCAAAGCAATCTCTCCGGAAACCCCGGTATCTATTTCATCGAAAATGATGGTAGGCAGGGATATTTTTTGAGCCAGTATGTATTTTACACAAAACATAAACCTCGAAAACTCACCACCGGAAGCTACCTTGGAAAGCTCCTGAGGTGCTATACCCTTATTGGCACTGAAAAGGATGTTGATCAGGTCTATACCTTTATCAGTCAGTTCGCTTTTAGTGCTGGTGATTTTTACGGAGGCATCTGGTATACCTACCTGGGCCAAAAGTTCTCCAAGGTCTTTTTCAAGTTTAGTGAATACGGCACTGCGCTTTTGGCTTAGCTCCAGGGCTTTTTTCTCAGCAACATCTTTTAGTTTCGCCACATCTGCCTCAGCCTTTTGTATCTCTTCATCCATACTGTTGAAGCGATCGGTTTTGAGGGTAAGATCTTCCCGTATGCTGATCAGCTCTTCCACAGAGCCTACATGGTGCTTCTGCTGGAGCTGATAGATCATGCTGAGCCGCTCCTGCATGAGTTGGGTTTGCTCAGGGTTGAACTCAACCTGTTCTTCCTCTTTTTCCAGCTCCCTGATGATGTCCTGCAACTCTATAAAAGAACTTTCCAGGCGTTCAAAAAGTGATGAATAGCCTTTGGAGTACTTGCTCAACTGGCCGAGGAAAACCTTTGCCTGTTGCAAACTGTCAATGGCTGAGAATTCACTATTGGAGAGTACATCCAGTGAGCCGTTGAGTTTTGTTTTTATTTCCTCAGCATGCTCCATTACTTCGAGTGAAGCCTCAAGTTCGGCCTGCTCATCTGCTTTCAGGTCGGCCTTTACCAGCTCATTCAGAAGGAAAGCATTGTAATCAGCTTCCTTGCTTATCTCCGCATTTTCGGCTTTGAGCTTCTCCAGGTGTTTCTGGGCTTTTTTATAAGCATCATAATCCTTTTTGTAAGCATGCCTTAGGGAGGTAGTACCTGCGAAGGCATCTACAAAAGCAAGTTGGTAGTTTTGTTTGCCAAGGTTCAGCGTCTCGTGTTGCGAATGCACATCCATCAGTCGTGTGCCAAGCCTTTTGAGTACATCTAAAGTTACAGGTGTATCATTTATAAAAGCACGCGACTTGCCGGTAGGGCTTATCTCTCGCCTGAAAATAGATACCTCTGCATAATCAAGCTCTTCTTCATCAAAGACCTTCTGTAAGTTGTAGTTTTTAATATCAAACTGACCTTCTATGATACACTTGCTTTCTTCATCAAACAGCGCTTTGGTGTCTGCCCGGTTGCCCAAAAGCAGACCGACTGCTCCAAGCATAATAGATTTACCCGCACCCGTTTCACCTGTAATGATGTTCAGGTTGGCTGATGGGGTGATTTCCAGATGTTGGATTAGTGCATAATTCTTGATTAGAAGATGTTTTAGCATCCTGATTTAATAATCTATGATGATTTCCGAAATTCCGTTCAGTGCTACAACCTGTTTGGTCAGTCTCATGTTTTTAACTTCCAGACTGTCGCCCTGCAGGTTGAGAAGTGTTGCCATGAGGACACTCCCGTTTCCAAGCACAATATTAGCTTTTTTACCTGAAATTTCTGGCCACTTTTGAGGTATGTTATGAGTGGAAATCCTTAACTGACGTTTAGCCACGATTATTTAATTATTTTTTCGTAATCACTTCTTTTCGAAGGGTCGATGGTGGAAAGAATGTCAAAAGCTTCCCTTCTTACCTGGATGTTGCCCTCGGAAAATATGTTGATCAGTTCGTCCGATTTGGCATCCAGAAAACTAATAATTAGTATTGAGCTGGGGTATATATCCCTGATCTTTTTAATGCTTTTCAATACCTCCAGTATTTGCTGACGGCTCTTGTCCCTATCCTGTTCATACGTATCCAAAGCCAGCCTGTGGTATTTGTAAAGCCCTTTGCGTATATCGTGCATCTGCTGGTTAGTCAGGTTCTCGATCAGCCAGTAGCGGTTTCGTGTGCTTCCAAGAGCGTTCCATCCCGGACGGTTGGCCTGCTGGGCATTGTTTACTATGGTAAGGGCCTTCTGAAAATAAGGAGACCCGCCCATTTCGCTGAATGAATCATAGTCCATACCCAGGATCAGGTAAGCATAAAATGCCAGCATAGAAGTCAGGTTCGAATTAAAAGTGTTGATGTTGAAATTCAACGGCTGCGATTCCACATATTCAAACTGCCAATCACGGTCAGCGAAATTAATCATGATCGACTCGTAGTTGGAGTTATACACTGGTCTTGCAGACTGTACCTGCACGGTGGCTTCGTAGTTGCCAATGCTTTTCGGGTCTTGCAGGGTTATGATCAGGTTGCATTTGATCCTTTCAAAACTTTCAAACTGGTCATCAGTCCATTGTTGATTGTTCAGGAACTGTGAGAAGGCATTTTCCATATCTTCAAATACCCTCCTGTCGGAAGATTGCACCTGGTCAGCATTGATGGTTACCCGGCAGTTGAGCTCCTGGGCCTTCACGGAAAGAAGTGGTAATAGGAATAGTACGGCAAAGGTTAACTTACGCATGAATTACCTCTATGATTGTGTTAATAATGTCTTTAGCTACATCTGTCTTACTTTTTAACTCGAAATTGCGGACATTATTTTGTTTGTCAATAATAGATATTTTGTTGGTATCATGCCCAAACCCGGCACCTTTATCATTGAGTGAGTTTAACACTATAAGGTCAAAGTTTTTTGACTTTATCTTGTTTTGGGCATTGTCCAGCTCATTTTCCGTTTCCAAAGCAAAACCTACGGTAAACTGCCCATTTTTTTTCAATTTTCCCAGCGAAGCAGCTATGTCTTGCGTCTTAACCAACTCCAAAGTAAGGGAGTTCGTCTTTTTCTTGATCTTTTGATCGGCGGTATGGGCAGGCTTGTAGTCGGCAACTGCAGCAGAGAGTATGGCAATGTCGGCGTCAGGGAAGTATTGCATGCATGCATCGTACATTTCCAGGGCTGATGTGACTTTAACCAATTCTATATTTTCATGGTCAACAGACTGCTGGGAAGGGCCACTGACCAAGGTCACCTGAGCGCCATTTAGCGCCATATGATGAGCGAGAGCATAACCCATTTTGCCACTGGAGTGGTTGCCAATAAACCTGACAGGATCAATGGCTTCATAAGTAGGGCCTGCTGTAATGAGGACTTTTTTACCGGTCAGTGCTTTTTTTTTATCGAAGAAGCTTTTTACCTCTTGAAGTATTTCCTCCGGTTCTGCCATACGCCCCTGGCCAACAAGGCCACTGGCCAATTCGCCGTGAGTAGCGTCTATTATGCTGTTACCATAATCTTTAAGCAGTGACAGGTTCCGCTGTGTAGACGGATGCATGTACATGTCCAGGTCCATAGCCGGGGCTATATAAACCGGGCATCGTGCTGAAAGATAGGTGGCCAGTAGTAAATTGTCGCAGAGGCCATTAGCCATTTTGGCTAAGGTATTTGCGCTTGCGGGCGCTATTACCATCAGGTCAGCCCAAAGGCCCAGATCGACATGGTTGTTCCATTGACTGGTATCATCTTTAACAAATCTGGAATATACCGGATTCCTTGAGAGAGTGGATAATGTAAGCGGGGTTATAAAGTCAGATGCAGAGGCAGTCATGATGACCTTTACCTCTGCACCTTCTTTTACCAGTAATCTTACCAGAAGAGCGGATTTATAAGCAGCAATGCTACCACATACTCCTAATATAATTTTCTTTCCCTGGAGCATGCCGAAGCAGATTAAAGTTGCAAGCCGCCTTCTTCGTCTTCTCTACGTCTGAACAGAACTTTACCCTCAGCGAACTCTTCAATAGCTACATTGGTCGCTTTTGGCATTCTCTCATAAAATTTAGAGATCTCTATCTGCTCTCTGTTTTCAAAAATCTCTTCAAGGTTGTCTACAGTAGACGCAAACTCGGCTAATTTAGAGTTTAACTCTTCCTTAACGTTTACTGCTATTTGTCTTGCTCTTTTTGAAATGATTGCTACACTTTCATACACGTTTCCGGTTGGAGCCGAAAGCTTGTCCATATCTCTTGTAACAATAGATGCTTGAATAGCCATAGTTATATTTATTAAAGTTATTTTATCTTTTAGCCAACTCTGTTACTTTTTCCTGGCTGGCATTATATTTTTTTTCTGCCTCACGAAGGTATTCACTATCCGGGTACGCGTCTATAAATTCCAGATAGTATTCGTTGGCCTGACGGTACCTTTCCAGTTGTTTGGAAAGTATACTCTTGGTTGCAAGGTCGTACTGCGCCATAAATTTCAAAAATGCTATCTCCTCATTGAACTCTGAGTCAGGGAAATCATTTTTAAAAGTTTCAAAAGCTACAACTGCAGCTTTATGACGTTCTAACTTATAATATTGTTTAGCGTTTTCGTAACCTTTTCGTTCCAGTTTTTCCTGTATTTCATCAATTACCTTCGAAGCGTCTTCCCTGAACTTGCTGTTTGGGTATTTGTTCAGGAAGCTTTGCATGGCTATCACCGCTTCTATGCTGCTGGTCTGGTCCAGGTTGTATGCCGGTGAATTGGCATAGAGCGAGTAAGCATGCATGAACTGGGCCTCTTGTGCAAATTCACTTCGGGCATAAGTCTGATAGAATACTTTGAAATGATGTGCAGCCAGCAAATAGAACTTCTCGTGATACTGGGTATAGGCAAAATAGAACTGGACTTTTTCACCTTCGGGCAGTCCTCTTACGATGGGCAATATCTGCTCGAAAAGTGCCCCAGCCCTGTAATAGTCCTTGTTTTCATAATAGTTTAAGGCTGCGTCGTACTTTACACGCCAGTCTTCACTTTTTTCTATTTTTCTGAACTTGCTGCAAGACGCCAGAGAAAAGATAAGAAAAGCAGCCAAAAAATGCTTAAAAAATACCCGTTTCAACATAAGGGTGCAAATATAGGTTAGTAATTGTTAATAAGCAATAAAATGATATTGCCGGGAAATCAGGGTATATAACGTAAGATTTTTAAAGGTAGTTTTAATACGGCAGGTTTATTTTCTGATAACAAGCTTTCGGGTCATAACCCCGTCGTTATCAATGTACAAGGTGTAAAAATATACTCCCGGGTTAAGGTCTTCTGTGTTGATTTTTAGCTTGGTTTCCAGGTATGCCAGTTCATACTCCCCGATAATGCTTCCGAGTACATTATGGATAACTATTTTGGCATGGGTGTCTTCATGCAGGAGGTTATAATCAATGATGGCGAAATCTACCACCGGGTTGGGGTAAACATCATTGATATGAACTTCATCGGTACTGAAAATTGCTTTTTTACTGTTCAGGTCTTCTACAGTGTAGGTCACCTCGTACTCTACGGCATCAGAGGGATTGTCACGGTCATAAATTAAATATTTTACCGTACTAAAGCCCGCCACAAGACCGGTTTCCAATACGGTTTTAAATTTTGTAGAAGTTTCTCCGGGTTCCAGTTTTTGGGAGATAGGCATCTGGCTTACTTCGGCATCATAACATTCGCCACCCCAGCAGAAGTAGCTGGTTTGGCTGGTACCGATAACCTGCTCAACCCTTTTTACAACAATTTGAATAGGTCGGCCGGTGTTGTTCTTTATTTTGACGGGAGCTTTAATTACATCTCCGATACTGCCTTTTAATGTGCCTGATTGACCAACGATCTCAAAATTCTGTGCATGCGCAGAGCACATGAGCACAAAACTTAATATCATTGGTAGGAATATTTTCATATTAACACATAATAATTTTTATAGCAATTCGTTGTGGCCGTGTAATTACTTAAGATACGTAAAAATATTTATAATAGATACGAAACTTTACGTTTTTGGTAACCTTTTTATCCCCTCCGGCCTTTATTCGTTTTCTTTCTCGGACACCTTTAAAACTCCGGGTTTCCCGGATATTTGCATAGGAGCTTTTTCAATCGTTTGTTGTTTCGTTTTTTGCTGCGCGAGTATGGTGCTTTCCAACATTTCTTTTTTTACGGGCTTCTCCTCTTCACGCCAGTTAAAGTCCTTAAGCTTTTTTTGTGGCTCCTTTATTTCGTGGGGTGGTATGAAGGATGCATCAGGTTTAATGTAGAATGAAATGTTATCAGCCTTGTTTTCTTTAAACTTGATGAGCATGGAGCTGCAGATAATTTTATTGAGTCCTACAAGGTACGACTCGGTTTCGTCGAGCGCATAAAAAAGGCTTTCCCCATTACCATTGACATCTACCTTATGGATGTTGCCCTTGTTAAAATGGGCCACCATGGTCCGCCCCTTGATCTGGTTAAAATTGCTGATGCTGTCTTTGGAGATAACGAACGAATTTACCGACATATTGAGCTTGTCGATGGTATTATTGGCAATCTGGACATTGATAGAGTCAGCAGTCATTTGGTTTCCGGCTGACCAAAGCACCGGATCATCATAAAAGTAGATAATGGAGTCGGCAGTAACGTAAGCCAGGGAATCAGCACGACCCTGAAGATCTGATTTAAAGATCTTTACATTGTTGTAGGCCAGCAATCTCTTTTTGGCAGGGTCATCACTTTCAATAGCCACCAGTGTGTCTGCTGTCAGATACATAGTGTCCTGCTCCATGATCTTTTTCATAAGTGCCCGCCCAAAAACCTTGGCTATGCCTTTGTCTTTTTGATAAAAGCTCCGGTCACCCGTTATGATCACGTCCTGCTCTTTAGAGATCATCTCCACATGGCCTATTGCCCTGTAGTATTTCTTAAGATCATCGAGGAACAGGTTGTCCCCTTCGAGAATGTAAGACCGGGTTTCAATTTGGCCGATATTCAGGTCAGATTTTTTGATTTTGGTATCATACTGGCCTTCTTCATAGTTAAATATGTTGCCTTCTACATCGGTGAGCTCCGTGGGTGCCCGGAAATATACAATGTTGGTCTTGGTATTGTATTGAAGTGTATCTGATCTTAAAGTGTATTCCGGGTTTTTTCCTACTACATCCGATTTGAAAGAGGCCATGTTGTTATTGACCTGGTAGTACCCTTTTTTACTGGTGAGTACGTTGGTGCTGTCTACCAGTTTTCCACCGTTATAGTACCGTGCCTCCTGCTGGTTTCTGTAATAGTCCAGGAAATCGGTATATAAAGTAACCCGGCCTTTTTTTACAAAAACTACATTTTCCCGCAGCTTGGCCTCTTTTTTATCCCCTTCGTAGATCAGCTTTTTTGCCGTGATCACTACAGAGTCTCCCTCCGTAATTTTCACATGACCAAACGCTTCCATGTAGTTTCGTTTACTATAAAAGTGCACGGAATCACTATATATGGTAGTCTCATTTTGTTCGAAGATCACATCCCCAACGAACCGGTCGAAGCGCTCACCTTCTTTATTGATGCCACCAAAAAGTTTATCCGCCTGTTTCATTTTGACCTTCTTTTGTGCAAAGCCGGCGCTTCCGCAAAGTATGGCCAATCCTATAACAAGTGCTATTTTAAGTATTATTCTCATTTAGTTAT
>NZ_SMLW01000478.1 GCF_009711405.1 Fulvivirga kasyanovii
GATGATGAACCTGTCCCGGCATTCGAGTCAGTCCCTGAAAGTACCAATGAGGCCTGCGCCGATAGAGTTGTTTCCGATACTTCTATATATTCATCAGCCGGGTTAGGATATAAACTAACTGAAGCGGAAGAAGGACAGGCATAGTAAGCATCGATGGCTTTATACCATTCCGGTTGATAGGTTCCGCAGATATTTAGAACGGTTAAATCAACTCCGTCACCATTGCTTACCTGGCTGGGTGTGGAAACCGTGACTTTGCTATAATAGGCTTCATCGTGCTGATCAACAATGGTCCACCCAAATGGGAAGATCCAGTCATACTCAGTTATGGCAATGGCGCTTTGATTATCGGCACGGAACATGTACCACTCATTGGGGCATACCGCATCAGGTCCCTCGATCGTCAAGTCGGCATAAGCTATACCATCACCACCTAATACCAGCTCCTTTCTGTAATGCATCGTACATGTTCCGGTGAGTATGGCTTCTACCCACGGATTTGTGGTTGCCGTATTCGCTTGTACGGTATAATTCAAGGTGTTCTGGCCTGACACGTAACTTAAACCGTTGTTTGCCCAGCTTATGGCGTAGCCGTCAGGCAGATTATCAACAGTATAGGTTTCCTGACTGCATATGGTGGCAGAACCCAAAACACTAATACCGTCCGGCTCACAATCTGCAGAACAATTCAGGTTGTTATCAGGAACGCCTTCCATTTCATTCAGCAGCCATTGAGCATTCCTGGGTGTGAATTGGATGTGGCGGGAATTATGTTCTGAGCCATTTACCTCGCCAGGATTCCGCTCCTGGGAAATGAAGTTGGCAAACCGGGAAGGATATTGATAATTTATTCCTCCGTTGTATGGACTTGAGAGGGAAGCTTTGGGAATAGGAGTGGCGTCAATATCGAGCGCACTAACAGTAGGCACGAAATCAAAAGCATCCACAAGCCTTACCGTTAAATTTGCATCTATCAATGGATAAGCGTTTATATCAGGATTAGATGGAATGCGCCCTTGTACATCACGCAGGCTGTAATAACCTCCCGGTGCGGAATCCCATGGAAGCGCACCTGCCTCGGAATTTCGTGATTTTTCGAATAGCTTTATGTTAAGATTAATTAAAAAAAGAATCTTCTTTTGAAAGTCGATCTTCCCGTAAAATGCCTGGTTGGTGCCACTGGAAGGCGCAGCCCTTACAATATAGCTGGTTTTCCAGTGTTTACCGGTAAAAGGTGCCAGGGCGTACAAGGCGCTGCGTGTAATAACTCCCAAACCGGGTTGCACGGAGGCATTGGCTCCTGCCGTCTCTACTCCCAAGAAAAAGAGCAGCCTGTTTACATATAAGTTGGCGTCGGCATAAAAAAGCTCATCACCCGGCTGCACAAATTCCTGCCCTTCACCGCATTCGGAACCGTTGGCGAGTGCAATCATGTTAAAAGTAGGAGCATACCCCGATGGAAAGGTCACCATATTGCGATAATCACCCTCCAGGAAGGTATTGTTGCGGCCATCCTGCACTACCAGCATTTGCTGTGAGGCAGGCTCGTTTAGAAGTTGCTGCGCCTGATCAAGTGCCGGCACAATATCTTTCATTTCCAGGAATGAACCAATAATAGCTCCGGTTGATCCATAAGTGACCAGGCCTATTTTGTCGAGTTTCATAGGGGCCAACTCATTTACCAGGGCCTGAAAACCTAACGGAACGTTAGCGCCCCGGTGGGGGGCATCGTGAGTAACCAGCAAGCGGGTTTCATGGTCAGGATTATTAGCAGGATCATTCATCATACGTTTTTCCATATCACATACAGCGTACCGGGCAACCATTCCACCCATGCTTTGGCCCAACACCACATTTTCTTCCCGATTACCCTCAGCATTATTGATCTTATGTGCATTCACCCAGCGGATGACGTTTTCCAGGAGGTAGGCATTACGGATGATGTCGCCTGTACCGTCCTTAAAATCAACAAAGATGAGGTCGTAGCCAGCGGCTTCTAATTCTTCGTTAAAGGTATTGCCGGTTGATAACAATATATTAAGATTACCATTGACTCCCCGTGATAAAATATTAATAGCAATATCCTCGTAATCCCAATTAGTTATCTCAAAAGCAGAAAACTTACTGGGGTCGTAGCCCTCTACCACAATCAGTGGCCGGATGAATTCCGGGTTGCATCCCGGATTGGTATTGGCCCTGGGATTACCATACTCCACGGTAACAGTAGCACCGGAAAAGCTGCCCTCCCATGCTTCGGGGTCGGGGAAGCCCGGTTCAGGGCACTGGGCGTCAGCGCTCCGTGGGAAAATATAGGTATGGTCTCCTGTACCATCAAATCTTAATGCAGGCATGGCTGAAGAAGCAGACAACACCCTGAAATTAGAATGGCTGTACCAGGTAGATCCATCTGTAAACCGGGTCTTAAACTTCAATGTTTTAGTGCCTTCACTGGAGTAGTTGACCGTGTAAGGCGTATCCATGGTCAAAGTCTGATAGCCGGCGCCATCCCCAAAGTCGACCTGAAAGCTGCTGAAGGTTTTACCGGAGCTATTTACAAAAAGACCTGAACGTAAAACAAAAGTAACTTTTCCATCTTCGTCGTACTCCAGATTGGGTGCCGCTGCAAAAGCGTACGCTGTAGTGTAAGGGGATTCTGTCCTCCCCGGCACATCATATAGCCGCCCGTCTGACTCCGCGATGAGGTTTTCGCTGATAGCATCACTTCGCAGAGTTTGGTAAGCCGCAAAAAGCACGGCGATATCCACCATGCGATTATTTCTGTCGTAAGTTTCCCAAAGGTCTTCCAGCTCCTGATTGATGGTTTTCAGGTGAATAAGCTTGCTGGAAGGGTTGATGGAAGAGCTAAGCAAAGAGCCATACAGAGCCCGCCAGCTATTCATGTCCATAATATTTTCCGGGCGGACCACACCGTCAAATAGTGTCTGATCAGCAAGGTCGATACCAAAGTCCGTCAAAATACCCGTATGGATATAAGATTGATCCAGTGCTCCGAAAATGTGGCTCAGCTGTGTCTGAACAGCATTCTCCTCTCCCTTTTCATATGCTCCCATATCTACTCTGTTATTGAATACCCGTGGCTGACCATCAAGATCTGAATCCGGAAGTTTCCAATTAGTAGTGTCCGAGGTTCCCGAATCGATACAGGGCGAAGCAGACTGCAATCTGTAATTGCCATTAGCAGGATCTTCCAGTAAAGGGTCGACATTTAAAAGAACATTTGTGCCTGACGTATAAGATCCGAATTGTACAAGGGAATGATAGACATAAATATATCCACCTCCAAGCCTGCTAAGATTTCTTACGGTTGTAGAATTTTGATGAAAAATACTGTTGTAAACATTTGCGGTTCCGCTCCAACTGGCCAAGCCATTTCCATAAGCTCCATGAGCCACGTTATCGACAACGGTGGTATTAACGACCTGCAGGGTCGAATTATAATTTTCTATCGCCCCGCCTGCTCTTCCGCTTTGATTATGGTGAAAAAGGCTTCCGATAATTTTCTTAGGCTGAGATCCCGTTGCGAAATATCCTCCTCCGTCATACGAGATGGTTTGATTGTCATAAAATTCAGAGTTAACGACATCAACAGCGGAGTTAAGTATATAAATGCCTCCTCCGTGATAATTTGCATAATTGTTTCTAAAAACGCAATGCTGTATTTTCATACTTCCAACTCCTGAGCAGTACATACCGCCGCCGTAGTAGGATTGCGATGCATATCCTTTTTCCACAATAAAACCATCAAAAACTATATTGCTGCCTGTGGTGCACTTTATAACATGATCCGAGTTATCCGTCAGACCAGGCCCTCCAATTTCTCCGCTTAGCACGGTAGGGTTACTTTTCCAATCCCTTTCAGCAATACTGGATTCGCCACCGGAAAAACCTCCGTAAAGTGACATCCCGCCTTTTAGTTCAAAGGCTATTGATCTCGTATTTGTTGCAGTAGGTTTGTAAGTTCCGGCTGCTACCCAAATCTGATCTCCACTGGTGGCTGCTTCAAGTGCGCTTTGCAAGTCCCGGAAAGCCGTTGCCCAACTTAATCCATTTCCGCCCGGGCTGCTGCTGTTTACATAATAAACCTGGCCTGTCGCCAATACTTGTGTTTGGGTTTGATGGTCTGAATTTGTGATAGAACGATTTCGGTGGTTGCCAGAAGTTTTTACTCTGCTAACAAATTCAGTGGAATCGATTTTTCCGGATAACAATATATTTGTCAGACGTTCAAAATCGCTTCTATTTTTGACATAATTTGATTTTTCCTGCGCCTCGGCACAAACACAGAGTGAAAAGATAGCAATAACTAAAAACACCAATCTTTTCACGTTGAAGGTGGCAGGCAAGTGCCCATAAAACTGTTTCATAGCTAGTTTTTAAGTTGGTTCACGCCTGAAATGAGCATAGTGATCTCATAGCTCTTTCCAGCCTATTGATTAACTAATACGTTTTATGGGGCGATTTAAATCAGGCAGTAAGCGCGCTTAAGACAGTGCAAATAATTTGCACTAAACCAATTTCTTACATGATTTAAATGGTTTTACAAATCTATAGCTATTCGTTTATTAAAAAAGGTCGTTATTGCAGATAAGCTTACATGCAGGAAAAATCTTACCAGTAGCTGTCAGCAGTGTTTTGGTATTATTTTCTGTTAAAAAACCGGCATTTACTCCGATTGTATTACATGATGATTTTCTTTCACTGGTGAAGCTTTCAGGGATAAGGCACTTATTGTCACACATCTGAAGATTTGGATAAATGGGGGCTCCGGGTGATAAGAAAACTGTAGCCTACTCAAGAATTGATGCCTCAAACTCAATGTAATCGCGGTGGTTTGTGAAATTTATTTTTTTTAAGCGCGAACACTCAAGGTTATGTCAGGGAGGATATTTACTTATCCAGGTTATCGATTTCCTGCTTAAGCTGGCTTAAAGAAGCTGATTTAAGTGCGTAGCCCGTATCTTTTCGCTAAAAATATAACAAGCAAAACTATTACTGCCATAACTACGAGCGTACCTGCTATTTCCCAAAAAGTCCATGAAGCCCCTAATTCAATAGGGCTATTTTCCCCTATTACAACAAATGAGCCCCAATAGTATGGAGCTACGGTGAAGTTGTCTGCTGCTTCAAGATAATCAAGTTTAGCTTTTCTGAGTGCTTCGTCCTTTCCAAGGCCATCCTTTAAGTTTTTGTAAAAGTTCTTCATTATTCCCGGTGTAGTTACATCAGGCACTTCCCACTGACTCACTACTAAACTTTTACAACCTGCATATGCAAACGCCCTCCCCAGGCTCATAATACCCTCACCTTTAATTAATTGACCTGCCCCTGTATTGCATGCACTAAGCACAGCCATTTCAGCATTAAGTGACATATTATAGAGTTCATAAGCATATAACGTCCCATCTTTACTTGAGTCTGAAGGGGTAAAAAATAGCTTTGAATTCATTGGGTGGTTATCATCCACCTCGCCATGCAAGGCCAGGTGCAGTATTAAATATTCCTTTGCTTTATTCTTAAACTCATGCTTACTTGCAAAATCCCCAACATAATAGTCTCCATTTACTATATCAGCAATAGCTCGTATTTCCTCTCTGCTACCCGGAAGATCAACATCCGCATCCCTTAATGCGCTGAAACTATAATATTTTGCATCCTTTGAAGTTTTATCACCTGTAAACGAAAATGCCAGGCATTCTTTAAGTGTATTATTTGCGAATTTATTCGCAAGGCTACTACTTAACGTGGTAGCTGAATGTGCATAGCTAAATGTATATTTCTTTATTAAATAATCTAGCTTTCTGTAATCTTCAAACTTCGGCGCAGAGGTTAGTAGCAGATCAAAATTGAGATGCCACAAAATTCCGTCAGGTACAATTATTACCCTATCTTCCTTAATATACTTTTCGACAGGTTTGAAAATTTGTTTATAAATAGAATAAGCATATTGGGTATAATCATTAAATCTGTTGTTTTTAATGGCATTCTGTAAAGCTTTAACCTCTGATTCTAGTTTTTCTGGCCTGGCTATATCCACTATTGCAAAAGTATCTTTGCCAATAATTGAAATTAAAATAGAATCATTCCCTATGGAGTACTCTACCAGTGTATTGTGCTTTGGTAAGGATTGCTTGACATCCAGACTAGTTGCCGTATTGGTTCTATACTGTAATTGATAATATTTGGGATAACTATTTTTAAAAATAGTTATCAAAGAATCCTGCTGGCGATTTAACTCAAATACCTTATTTTCTAATTCAACAACCTTCACTGTATCGAATGTTTCTGACATCCTTAGGTCCTGAAGCTGGGACTCATAAAATGACCTGTCCATTTTTACCATATCTTCCTGGCTAAGCAGTTGGTAGGGGACAAGCCCTATATCTTTTAAAGAATTACCTGCCAGATGTTGAGAAAGTATTCTAGCCTTTCCTTTTTCAGAAAAATACAAAGCCATCTCTGCATAGTGTGCATCGTTTGTCTCTTTATAAAGGATCAAGCTCACTTTCATAGCGCCTACATATACTTCATTTGCTTTCTGGGTGAGTTCAAGCTTGTCATGCACACGTAAAAGCACCTTATGCATTTCATCAATTAGTGTGTCACACTGTTGGAAATTAATTAAAGAAGCCCTAAGGTGATCTATTTGTCTGTATTTGTAAAATTTTTCCTTATTGACATTTGCGATTCCATACAAAGAAGAAAGATATATGGATGGATCCAAAAAATCAATTGTTCTTGATCGTGTGCCCTTAGAAAGACCAGAAGTGAGGGAATTAGCACTTATTGCATTTTTAAAAGCGTAAAAAGAACTATCAATCAAGCCTCGGCGGCTATAATCATTCCCCAAATTATTATAAATATTAGCTACCACCGGATGTTTTTCCCCAACAACATCAGCATAAATATTGAGGGCCTTCCGGTAATAATAATACGCTGAAGAAAAGTCATTTTTTCGAGAATAGTTCTCTGCAATATTCCCATACGATTCTGCAACATTTATATTATTCTGGCCATAGAGCATGATCTTAGTTGAAATTGATCTTTGATAAAAAATTAGAGCAGAATCTCCCTTGCCCACCTCGTCGTACAACATAGCTATATTATTATTTATACTGGCTGTATAAGTATTTTTCCCGTTCATTATTTTTTCAGCTATTACAAGCCCCTCTCTATAGCATTGCATAGCCTTGTCATATTCCTTAAGCTCCACATAATCAGCCCCTATCTTGCTCAGAACAGAACAAACAAAGTGGCTTTTTTTACCATAGGTATTTTTGAAGATAGAAAGTGCTTTTTTCTTGTATTCCAAACTCTGATGCCTGCCTCCAATGAAGGAGTAAACTGTACCTATATTATCATAGTAGATGCCAATATTTGGATGATCTTCCCCTCTAATACTTTTTTCAACGGAAAGCGCTTTCTTAAAAAACCCCAGTGAATTTTCATAATACCCTTTATAAAAGTAAAGTCCACCAAGGCTATTATAGGAATGAGCCAAATGAGGATCCGGCTCTTTGTAAATTTTCTCCCTTATAGCAAGGGCCTTTTTCAAGTAATACTCTGAAGAATCATAAGCCCCATCTCTTGTATAAGTTATGCCGATATAATAGTAAGAATTGGCCACTTGGAAATGCTCTTCCGGATAAGCCCGCTTACGTATATTTAATGATTTATGATAATAGTCAAGTGTAAGGTCATAATTGCCCTTCACCCTATATACATTAGCGAGTAAGTCATAGGTTGAAGCCAGACCTGTAAAGCCTTCCCCTAGTTTTTCCCTCGCTACGGCTAATGAAGCATTGGCTACTTCTATAGCAAGCTCATATTCCCCAAGTTTTTCATATAAGGAAGATAATTTTCCATTGGCATCTACAAACCTTTCCCAACACTTATTAGCATGAAATATTTTGCTGGCATCCTTAAAGTGTTCTGCAGCGGCAGTAAACTTGCCAGCATCATATAAAGAGTCTCCAATAATATAAAACTGACCAGCCTTTAATGTATCTGTTACAATATCTTTTTGAGCATAACCAGAACAAAAAATAGCAAGGGTACTTACAGATAAAAGCAGCCTTTTCAAATAGAAGTCCATGATTTAAAAATTTTCTCAAAAATGCTCATTTTTTTAACCGTAAAAAATATATTAGGTTAATTCCTAATCATCTCAAAAAGGCAAACAATGAATATATGAGGATAAGAAACTTACCAAATCAGACGCTGCGGGTATTATAAAGACTGAAGCCGTCAGAATACTTTCCCAACGGCTCCTGTTAAATCAGATTACTTAACTCTCTAGATTAGCAGCAATAAGTTTGATACATGCTGTAACAAACTCCATATACAGTTTTGTACTCTGGATCATTTCCTCCTTTTAATGTATTCTCAACACCTTCTTCAAATTTTGTTACAAAGCTCTTTACTTTAAGATCAGTAAGACTTAATTTTTTGTTCTTCATAATAATTTACTTTTAATTAAACCCCCTACTCTATTACAGGCTTTTCGGGTACTGCCTTTGCCACTAGTACCAGAAATCAAAAAAGGTAATCATATTTTGACATTTTTTTATTACTTGTTACATCCTCTTATTTAAAAATCAATTATTAATTGATTAAATAAACACAACAACAAGCAACGGTCTGAAACCAAAGAAGTATTATTTGTGCTTTGCCCATGTCCTCTGCAAAAAATTTACAGTAGCACCTTACAAATACATTCACTTAACCATTTCAGCTTGCTACATCCAACAAAATGCCCTAATTTATCAGATTCCTGAAAACCACCGGCGGGTCAAAACTGCATGACTTGCATCGCCGGGGGCTGGTCTAAGGGCTAATTTTACTCAACCTAAACCCATTCAATATGTCTAAACTTTTGTTTACGACGCTGTTATATTCATTCATCAATTGTGCAATGCCTGCCCACAGCCAGGACTGTACCCCTAAGAAACAAACGGCTGCAGAATATTGCTCCTGTGCCGATCAACTGCGGACTTCCTCACCTACGGATGGCATAAGGCTGGCCTCAAAGGGAATTGAACTGGCTGAGGACGGGGATAAACCTCTCCAACTGGCCGAATGCTTATTGTCAGCCAGCCGCAATTATATTATGCTCCTGCATACAGATTCTGCTTCAAGGGTATTGAACCATGCCCTTAGCATTTATCAGGAGCATGGGTCAGGAGAAGGGCTTGCGCAGGCTTATCATTTATTGGGGCTTAATGCTTACTATCAGCATAAACTATATGATGCTAAAGTTTTTTATTTAAAGGCTACACGATTACAAAAGGAGCTTGCGCTGGACAACGACTATGCAGGTACGCTAAACAACCTCGGCCTGGTGTCTTTCTCCATGCACCAGTACGATACAGCCCTCAGTTATTTCCTTCAATCATTAAAAATCAAAGAGCGATTGGGAAAAAAGAAGTCGCTGGCTTCTACACTGAACAACATTGGCTCGGTAAAGGCCAAAATGGAACTTCATGAAGATGCGCTGAAGTATTTTAAAAAAGCATTAAAAATTGATTTGCTCGATGGCAACGATTATGGCCTGGCCGTAGACTATTGCAACATCAGCAATGAATTTGGTGAGCTGGGCAAGTATGATTCTACCATCATTTATTTAAAGCATGCTGAAAAGATATTCCGGGACCTGAAACTTGCCGATGGCCTGGCATCCGTACATAACAACCTTGGGGCCAGCTATCTGGAACACCTCAACCTGCCCGAACTGGCTATAAGGCATTATCAGATGGCATTAAATAGCTTTAAAACGTTGGCCTCCGAAAATGACATCTATAAGGTATATGCAAGCCTTGCAAGGTCATTTATGAAAATCAACGAATTCAAAAAAGCCAAAGCATACCTTGACAGTGCTGCTTCGCTTGAGCCGGAGGTCACTTCTCAGGCGGCCGTGTACAGGTATCACCTGATAGCCTCCGAATATTTTGAAAAAACAGGACAGAACGGACAGGCATTGGAATCGTACAAAAAGTTCGTCACCCTACGTGACAGCCTCACCTTTCAGGAGCAGGAAACCCGCCAGATGGAGCTTGAGCTTGCTTACGAAAGTGAAAGGAAAGAACGTGAACTGATGCTTTCCCGCCAAAATGAAAAAATAGCGGAGCTGAAAAACCAATTGTTCTTAGGCCTCATTATCGCTTCTGCCATCATTTTGATGATCACGGTTGTCTACTTTGTTTTGCGTGTCAAACGAGAAAAGGCACTCCGGCATACCGCCACTGAACTTCATGAAGCTCAACAGCACCTGATGCAGGAGAAGTACAAAACGTTAAAGCTGGAAAAGGAAAAAATGGCGAATGACCTGGAATATAAACGACAGGAGTTGACTAATCAGGCTCTGTTTCTGATCGAAAAAGAGCAGCTTTTTGAAGACCTGAAAAATGACTTTCAAAAGCTTTCGCGGCAGTTGAATAATTCAAACCTCAAAATGGCCCATGAAAAACTCATAAGCAACTTTAAAAGCAGGCTAAACATTAAGCAGGACCGGGCCAACCTCAGAGAGCAGGCAGAGCCTTACCTCAACGATTTTTACCAAAAGCTGGAAGAACAGGTGCCGGGCATTACGGAAAGCGAAAAAAGGCTGGCGAGTCTGCTGAGGTCTAATCTTAGCTCAAAAGAAATAGCCACCATACTAAATATTGAACCCAAAAGTGTTGATATGCGCAGGTACAGGCTCCGCAAAAAACTCAATATAGGCCAGGAATATAACCTGACTGAATTTTTCCGGTCGTTGTAGGGATCAATATTAGCTATATTCACCAAAAACAGCCCTTCTGACCTTTTCTGTAGATAAAAAAGAGGTCATGTCCCATGTGCGTAGTGATGAAGTAGAGAGCCATATCTTCTCTCCCGGACAAAGCATATCTAGCTTGGTCCTGAAATCAATTTTCAACTTTAAACCAACTTTTATGCGTAAATCATTATTATCATTAATTCTCTATCTGGGGGTATTGGCTTTCTTTTTTGCCTGCTCGGAAGAAAAGGAAATGCAGGAGATAAATTCCCCTGAAAAACGGGTGGTACCGGCAAAAGAACACGGCCGGCCGGTAATAGAACATGGCACTCCTCCTCTGGATTTTAAAAAAGGCAACACCACCAATCTGGCCACCGGTAGCAATAACCAGTTGGGGATGTGGCTGTGGTACCTTGAAGGTACAGGTTATAGCAGCCATGCGGCACTCGCCCAGGACCTGGCAGGCATGGGTGTAAAAAGGGTCTATGTAAAAGTAGGTGATGGTACCAACCACTGGCAGGAGCTGAATGATCAAAACCTGGTGAACACCTACAAGAGCTATGGTATTGAACCCTGGGCCTGGGCTTATAATTATCCCGGCAATGAAAGAACCCAGGCAGATGCGGTATACTATGCAGCCAAAGCAGGCTACAAAGGCTTTGTTACCGATGTTGAAGTAGAGTTTGACGGTACAGTAACAGCTTTGCATAACATCTTTTCGGAGCTTCGCCAGGCTGTTAATGATGCGAAAAGCGACGGACATGCCGATAGTTCTTTTAAACTTTACTGTACTACCTGGGGCAACCCGAAAGACCACGGCATGCGGGTGGATATCATAGACCAGTATGTGGACGGACACATGCCACAGACTTACCTCGAAGTATGGGGAAGCTCATACATGAATGCAGCTACTTACTGGGTTGACTACGGTACGCAGGAGTACAAGAGCCTCGGATGCAGCAAGCCTGTTCACCATATACTAAGCGCTGAGCATAATCAGATCACCTCTGCCCAACTTAACGAAGCACTTGCTGCCAGTGGTGCTGAGTCGTCTATCTGGAGAATTCCCGGAGGTGGTACTTCGCTGGACATCTGGTATACGCTGGAAAAAGTAAACTGGTATCAATCCTTTGGGGGCAGCTCTACACCGTTAAGTGATATCAACGGGCACTGGGCAGAGAAAGAGATCCGGGCACTTATAGACAAAGGGTATTTAAATGGCTACCCTGACGGCACATTCAGGCCAGACCAAAGCCTTACCCGTGCAGAGTTTGCCACTATGATCGTGGCCACGCTTGATCCTGCCATAAAACCTGAGTATCAGGACAGGAATTTTTCTGATATATCCACTCACTGGGCAAAAACCAATATTTTACAGGCGGCACGGGCCGGATATATTGCGGGCTACCCTGATGGTACATTCAAACCGGATGACAGAGTAAGTAAATATCAAATGCTGATAGCACTGGCTAATGGCTCAGGCCTTAGCAGCTTTAGTACAAGTGTGCTGGGTTATTTCAATGATGATCATGACATTCCCGAATGGGCCAAACCTGCTGTTGCCAATGCTACAGGAAACGGTCTGGCCTGCAACTACCCGGACAAGAAATCGCTCCAGCCACTCAGAAATGCTTCAAGGGCAGAGACGACTGCGGCACTGTACCAGATCATGACCCTGCAAGGCACTGTACAAAAAATAAGCAATGCTTATCGTGCTTTCCCTGAGGACATTACCCTGATCCAAAATGTACCTTACTTCTATCAACTGGCCAATGACATTAACCCCTATGGCTCGTGCCAGAATACTTCGCTCGCCATGGTACTCAACTTTTATGGTGGCAATGTAACTCCCGACATTCTTTCAGAATATTACACAACGGACCGGGCGCAGACTGTAGAAGGACTGGAAGAGGTATTTAATGCAGAGGCACAATACATGGGGCTGAGTGTCCGTGACAATGGAACCAGAACGGGGACATTTGCTCAGCTTAATAATTTGCTGGCAGCAGGAAAACCGGTGATTGCGCATGGATACACTACAGGCTACGGGCATATACTTGTGCTTGTGGGCTTTGACGGTGAATATTATTATGCACACGACCCTTACGGAAAGTGGGACCAGGTGGCTTACAGCTCCGGTTATGTG
>NZ_SMLW01000331.1 GCF_009711405.1 Fulvivirga kasyanovii
TATAAGTGGAAAATCTGCCACATGCCTTAGTAGTGAAACCTACTATGCATCTTATGGAGGTTTTAATTCTCCTACCTTAAAATGGTCCATACTATCAGGTTCTGGATTATCAATTTCAGGAAGCTCTACTTCAAGTTCAGTGAAGCTTAACTTTAGCTCAAACTTTACATCAGGAAGTTTGTTATTAGAGATAACTGAGGGGGTGCTTTCATGTTCCAAGGTTAAAGTTATTTCAAAAGATGATGTTCCTGCAAGACCTGGAATAATCAAGAATAACGAATATCCAAATGGCACGGCTAATTACACGATCTGTAGTTATGATCTGGCCAATAGTGAATTTTACGTCAACCCTGTATCTGGGGCCGCAAGTTATGAATGGAAAATTGTTCCTAGTACCAATGTAAATATGGGGACAAGTTCAAATTATGTTGATTACCTTTATGCTCCTCCTGGAAACTACTCCCTGGATGTAAGAGCCATTAATAGTTGTGGAGCAGGTTCTTGGTCTGGTGTTGGTGTTACTATTGTTCAATGTGGAGGCCCTGGAGGTTTTTAGAATTAAGCTGATTCATGCCACTCATCATATGACATAGGAAGTTGCAAACACTTTCTATGTCTTAACTAATCTTCCAAATAGCACTTCAACTCCTTTGACTTTCTAAGTTGGGGGTCTTTTACCTACGCATTTATTTTAAATGACGCCTATTCTTTCTCCTTTCCCAGCGGATGTCTCTCGAAGAGGAACATATGACATCTAAATCCCCGATTACTGCTTTACCTTTTATCGCTCACCCTTCTGCCAATCGTCAAATTTTCCAAATACTACACAATACTATCTGCAAGTAAATCAGCCCCTTAACTCGCCCCAAATAACTCCGATTGAAAACCTCAATATCGCTATCAATAAAATCGATCTTTTTCGCTTATCAGAAAGGTCCCCGGCAGTTAAACTTGTAAAAAATTTAACAAACTTATTTCAACCTTGAAGCATATGAAAAAGACACTTACATTTTATGTGTTGTTAGCCCTGGGAGCGGTGATGACAGCCTGCCAGGAGAAGCCCACACAGGAGGTGGAAAAAGTGGCAGAAGTTGACGGCAAATCCGGAGCCACTAAAAAGAGCAGGTCAAACATGAACGCCAACAGCAATAGCGATTGGTGGCCAAATCAATTGAACCTGAGCATCCTTCGCCAAAACTCTTCTCTGTCCGATCCGATGCAGGAAGATTTTAACTACATCGAGGCATTTAATAGCCTGCCTTACGATTCAGTAAAAAGTGACATAAGGAAGGTATTGACTGACTCCAAAGATTGGTGGCCGGCAGATTTTGGCCATTATGGAGGCTTGTTCATCCGAATGGCATGGCATAGTGCCGGCACTTACCGTTCTGCGGATGGCCGTGGAGGTTCGCGTTCAGGACAGCAACGTTTTGCTCCCCTGAATAGCTGGCCTGATAATGCCAACCTGGATAAGGCAAGGCGCCTGATCTGGCCGGTTAAGCAAAAGTACGGCAATAAAATTTCCTGGGCGGACCTTATGGTTTTAACAGGTAATGTTGCTCTTGAAGATATGGGATTCAAGACCTTTGGTTTTGCAGGAGGTAGAGAAGACGTTTGGGAGCCTGAAATAGATGTGTACTGGGGTGCAGAAGGAAAATGGCTTGAAGATAGCAAGCGCTATTCAGGAGACAGGGAATTGGAAAATCCTTTGGCAGCAGTACAAATGGGATTGATCTATGTAAATCCCGAGGGGCCTAATGGCAACCCTGACCCGCTGCTTGCGGCTGAGGACATTCGCGCGACCTTTGGCAGAATGGGCATGAACGATGAAGAAACAGTAGCTTTGATTGCCGGAGGGCATACGCTGGGCAAAGCTCATGGAGCAGGGCCAGCTTCCAATGTAGGGCCTGAGCCTGAAGCTGCCGGTATTGAAGAGCAGGGTTTCGGATGGAAGAGCAAGTATAAGTCAGGAAAAGGTGCTGATGCCATAACCTCGGGACTGGAAGTAACCTGGACCGCTACGCCTACCAAATGGAGTCATATGTTCTTTTTCAGCTTGTTTGAAAATGAGTGGGAACTGACTAAAAGTCCTGCAGGCGGACATCAGTGGGTGGCTAAAGGCGAGCCTAAAATGATGGTGCCCGATGCTTATGAGAAGGGAAAAACACATAAACCTACCATGTTTACCACTGATTTGTCTTTAAGGATGGATCCCGGCTTTGAAAAGATTTCAAGGAAATTCTATGAAAACCCGGAGTTATTTAATGAGGCCTTTGCCCGTGCATGGTTTAAGCTTACCCACAGGGATATGGGGCCAAAAACCACTTATTTAGGGCCTGAGGCTCCTACAGAAGATTTGATCTGGCAAGACCCTATACCTGCTGTTGACCATGAATTGATCAACGCTAGGGATATTGCAAGCCTGAAATCGCAGGTGCTGAATTCAGGACTATCGATCAGTGAAATGGTTACAACGGCCTGGGCCTCTGCCTCTACCTACCGAGGATCTGACAGAAGGGGAGGAGCCAATGGCGCAAGGATCAGGCTGGCCCCTCAAAAAGACTGGGAAGTGAACAACCCTGAGCAACTGGCCAAAGTATTGGGAGTATTGGAAAAAATCCAGAAAGATTTCAATGCGAAGTCAGGTAGCAAGAAAGTTTCCATGGCTGATCTTATTGTGTTGGCAGGTGCTGCCGGAGTGGAAAAAGCCGCTTCAAATGCCGGTTACTCAGTTAAGGTACCGTTTACTCCCGGCCGTATGGATGCCACTCAGGAGCAAACAGATATTGAGTCATTCAACCTGCTTGAACCTATGGCTGATGGTTTCCGCAATTACCTGAAAACAAGGTATACCATATCTACGGAGGAGTTGCTGATAGACAAAGCGCAGTTGTTGACCCTGACGGCTCCTGAAATGACTGTGCTGGTAGGAGGAATGCGGGCAATGGGTGCTAATTATGATGGTTCTAAGCACGGCATATTCACTGAAAAGAAAGATGCACTCACCAACGATTTCTTTGTTAACCTTTTGGATATGAGCACTGAATGGAACGCAGCAGATGATACAAAGGAGAAGTTTGAAGGAAAAGACCGAAAAACAGGCGAGGTGAAGTACACTGCAACCCGTGTTGATTTGATTTTTGGTTCTAATTCAGAGTTGAGGGCATTAGCCGAAGTATATGCCAGTGCAGATGCAGAAGAAAAATTCGTTCGCGACTTCGTTGCTGCATGGGACAAAGTAATGAAACTTGACAGGTTTGATTTGATTTATCCGCAGAACTAAAATTGATAGATTTAAACCTCAGGTTAAAGGCCGGTTCGTAGGGACTGGCCTTTTTGTATTTTTACACTTTATATATCTGGTTTTAGCTTTTATGGACATAAAAATATGTGTATTCAGAGCAGTTCCTTGTAGTGGACTAAAGCCAAAAGTGAAAACTTTGGAAAGAACAGAAGGGTTGGATTATAAAAATTTTATGCATTTAATAAGTAATACCCATGAGATGAGACAAAAAATAAATTGAAATTGTTATTTTGTAAAAAATAGATTATTCATGGACCTACGAGCTGAGAAACTTAATTTATTAGAATGGTTGGCGGGATTGAATGACCCTAAAATACTGAAGGAATTCATTAGTTTAAAAAAGTCCAGAGAAGTTGATTGGTGGGATGAAATCGGTGAAGAGGAACAATTAGCTATAGATGAAGGACTGGATCAACTGAGCCGGGGAGAAGGCATCCCTCATGATCAAGTAATGAAAGAGATTCGGGAAAAATTCAAGTTATGAGTAAACCGATCGAATGGTCGCCCCGCTCCAAACAAGATTATCTTAATTTACTTAACTACTTAGCTGATAAATGGGGAAATAAAACCATACATAAGTTTAATGACCGTTTACAATCGATACTTGAACTTATCTCAAAAAGACCTGAAATGTATCCATCATCAGGTAAAAGGAAACAAGTAAGAAGGTGTGTTATAAATAAACAAGTCAGTCTTTATTATCAGGTAAAGAAAGACAAAATAGAGCTTATCACTTTGTTTGACAATCGGAAAGACCCAGCAAAGAGAAAAGCATAACCTCCAAATACTTGACAAAAAAGACAGACTTTTTTGTCAAGTATTTGTCCCTTGTATACTGCCGGATTGAAATATCAGAGAAATATAGCAAGGTGTATTTGCTTAAAGAACCAAGCCCGCACGAGTCACATACTTACTCGCTACGGTCAGAAAAAATATGCACTTTCCCGGCGGCAAACCTGAGTACTAAAAGAGAAACCACAAATACGGCCGTGTACATCAGCCCTTCATTCCAGGCTTTGAAAATGAAACTTCCTGTTAGGAATAACGCACTATAGGCCATCACAATAGCACTGAGCCAGCAGATACCAAGTTTTAAGAGCCGACTTCCGTTAACAGATTCGCGGAAGGGAGCCCAGTTGCCATCAGGCCGGATTTTATCATAGAATTTTCGCAAATGGCTTTCATCCGTAGGCTTGGTGGTGTAGGTAGCGATGATCCATGCTACTGTGGTAAAAGCAATGGTGAAGAAAAAGCTTCTGGGGTCTTCGCCAATACCTTTGCCCCAGGCTTCATCGAACCTGACAAAAACGAATTTGGCCAGACCGTAAGCAATAAACGGCGCTACAGTAGCTACAATTTCGCTCCAGGCATTGATGCGCCACCAGTACCAACGCAATATCATGACCAGTCCTAAGCCCGCGCCGCATTCTATAATGAATGCCCATACACCCGAAATAGTGCCGATAAGTGAGGTGACGAACAAGGCTATCAGCATCAATAGAAGCGTGCCTAAGCGTGAGGCCTGCACAAATTGTTTTTGCTGAGCTTCCGGGTTGATAAACCTTTTATAAAAATCATTGATCAGGTAACTGGTGCCCCAGTTCAGTTGGGTTGAGATGGTACTCATATAAGCCGCAAAAAAAGCTACCAAAAGAAGGCCTTTAAGCCCGGTAGGTAAAAACTCTTTCATGGCCATTACATAGCCCAGCTTGCTGTCAGCCGGGCTAAGCTCCGGGTAGAGCAGCATAGCACAAAGCGCTACGATGATCCAGGGCCAGGGACGAATGCAGTAATGTGCTATCTGGAAAAATAATGTTGAATAAACGGCATCTTTTTCCGTCTTCGTACTCATCATACGTTGGGCTATATAACCGCCACCACCGGGTTCTGCACCGGGGTACCAGCTTGCCCACCATTGAAAACCGATGAAGGCCAGGAAACTTCCCAGGCCAAGGGCCAGCATACTGCCGTTGCCCTGGCTTCCTACATGAGGGAAGAAATCAAGCGTGCCTGCCGGAAGATTGGCCTTTAAACTATCCATACCACCGATCCTGTCAGAGTTCAATACCAGGAAAGCCAGAATGATACTACCCGTCATGGCAATGACAAACTGAATAACATCTGTAAAAGCCACACCAAGTAAGCCAGACATAGCTGAGTAGATGACTACTATCACCATAGCACCGGCAACATACCATAAAAGCTGATTTTCAGGTATATCAAAAAACACCTGCAACAATGACATCAGGGCAACATTTACCCAGCCTATGATCAGCACGTTCATAAATACACCAAAATATAAAGCCCTGAATCCTCTGAGGAAGCTGGCAGGCTTGCCGCTGTATCGCATTTCGATGAATTCGATGTCGGTTAACACTTCAGCCCGTCTCCAGTACTTGGCAAAGAAGAAAGTGGTCAGCATACCGCCCGCGAGCATGTTCCACCAGAGCCAGTTACCCGCAATTCCGTTCTGCGCCACCAGCTCTGTTACTGCGAGAGGAGTATCGGCGGCAAAAGTGGTGGCCACCATGGAAATACCGGCGATGTACCACGGCAGGTTACGGCCTCCTAAAAAGAAGGAGCTGATGTCTTTGCCGGCCTGCTTTCTGAATTTCAGACCAACTGCCAGTGAGAGCAGGAAAAATGCAGCAATAATGATGTAGTCAAGAG